>JAUICR010000303.1 GCA_030427785.1 Bacteroidia bacterium
ATTTTTCACCCGCATACCAATCGTATTCATCACTGCTGTACAAACTTGGTGTGGAGTTTAGGCGGACCAATAGACTGATAGTTCCAACCAAGGGTTTTCACATTAAAGCCTATGGCCTTACCGGAAAACGAACTGCAACGGACAATAACCTTGAACAAAACGGATGGCAAGTAGAAGCCTCAGAATGGATTCCTTTTTACAAACGCCATGTCGTAAAACTAAAAGTACAATCGGAGGCTTTGCTGGGTGGTGCCATGTTTACCAACGAAACCTACCGAATAGGAGGACTAAAAACGCTGAGGGGCTTTAATGAGCAATCCGTCTATACCTCATCTTACGGTATAGGAACTATAGAGTATAGATACATGATAGGCAGCTATGATTACCTCACCGTATTTACTGACATAGCGTATGTTGAGAATAATACTATTGATAATTTCAGTTCAAACTTGCTAACGGGAATAGGCGCAGGCATTAATTTCCAAACGGCCGGTGGCATCCTCTCCTTCTTTTATGCCTTGGGCAAAGACAGTGAAAGTCCATTTGATATTAAAGGGTCAAAAATTCACTTTGGTTATACCAACAGATTTTAAACAAATCATAGCTAGAGAAAATATGCCCATTCATAATTCGTTAGGCAACCATTGCCCTATTCTATTTTCTAAATTTGTAGCCTTCGCCCAAAAAAGGGTAGAGAGCCTTGCAAAAAACATTGATGAACAAACTGCCCCTATATAGAACCCTATTGCAAAAAGCTATGCTAATGGTGGCTCTGTCTGTTTTAGTTTCGTGCACCACCCGCGAAGGATTTCAAGCCACAGATATTGGCTATATCTACAATATGCGCGATTTGGCCCCACGCCCCGAATTTATAGTGCATCATACCAGCAATACTTCTAGCAGAGTGTACTATCGTTTTAATAGTGCCGACTTGCTGTATATGCGCCAACCTGAGCAAACTACCTACAAAGCTAATTTTAGAATAGACTATACCCTTATTGAGAGTTTTGAAGTAATCGCCAGCCTGGATAGTGGCATAGTGAGTATAGTAGACGAGGCTCCCAAACCCAGACAACAACCCATTTCGGGGTATTTTGACATTACGTATTCCAAAGAATCTTTAGATAAGCAATATGTGCTAAAGCTATCTATGATTGACGAAAACAGGCAGGTGAGATTTGATAATTTTGTGCGTATTGATAAGAGTTCGGAGATGGTACCTAGCAACTTTTTGATGACCGATACAGCAGGTATTCCTATTTACAAAAACCATATTGCCACCAACACACCCTTTTTGATAGACTACAGCGGCAAGCCCACTACCAAGTATTATGTGAGCTATTACAATCGTGATTTCCCCCTAGCGCTACCACCCTATTCCAGTTCTAATGAAACTACTTTTGAGATAGAGCCAGACACTACTTACCTTGTAAAAAGTGATGATGTATTGAGTTTACCCAAACAAGGTTTTTACCATTTCCGAACAGATACCAGCCAATGGAAGGGTTACACGGTTTACTCCTTTTACGATCAGTTTCCGTACATCGCCAAGCGCGTACATTTGGGCCCACCCCTTAGGTATTTGACTACCAAAAAAGAGTATAACGAGCTAAGCGAAAATTTTGACAACCCTGAGGAACTTAAGAAACTAGTGGATGATTTTTGGCTGGAAAGAACAGGTAGCATGGAGCGTTCAAAAATAATTTTGGGCACCTATTACAATCGCGTACAAGAGGCCAATATCTTTTTCAGTAGTTATCTGGAAGGGTGGAAAACCGACCGAGGAATTATCTATGTGGTATATGGGCCACCCAACAAGGTGTACCGCTCATCAGCAGGCGAAGGCTGGGTATATGGCGATGAAAACTCCGCCTTATCCTATTACTTTAGTTTTAATAAAGTGCCCAATCCATTTACCGAAAATGATTTTTTGCTTGACCGCATGAGCAGTTACCGCTACGGATGGGGACAGGCCATTGAAGCCTGGAGAAACGGACATGCCTACAATTCGAAAGACATAAAACGAGAACAAGATGAGCAACAAAACCAGTTCCAACCAGGGACTCCTTATTGGTACTAGACCCATCATAGAAGCGCTGGAAGCTGGTAAAGAGATTGACAAAATTCTGATTCAGCGTGGCCTTAGCAGCCAAACTTTTCAAGAACTTTTGCCACTTATAAAAATGAATGAAACGCCCTATCAGCATGTGCCGGTAGAAAAACTGAACAGGATTACCCGCAAAAATCATCAGGGTGTGATAGCCTTTACAGCAGCGGTAGAATTTCAGAATGTAGAAGAAATAATAGCCCAATGTTTTGAACGTGGCGAAGACCCTCTCCTACTCTTATTGGATAGATTGACGGATGTACGAAATTTTGGCGCTATAGCTCGTACGGCCGAATGTACAGGTGTGCATGCCATTGTGATTCCTACCAGAGGAAGCGCCCCTGTAAACTTTGATGCTCTGAAAACCTCAGCCGGTGCGCTTAATCATATCCCGGTATGCCGCGAACCCAAACTAAAGGACACTATTAAGTTTTTTAAAGACTATGGCTTACGCGTAATTGGCTGTACCGAAAAAACGGAAACACTTATTTACGATACCGACTTGAGCGGCCCCACCTGCCTTATAATGGGTAGCGAAGAAGATGGTATTTCGCCCGCTTATCTGGAGCTATGTGATGCCACGGTAAAACTACCTATGCAAGGAAAAATAGGCTCCTTGAATGTATCAGTAGCGGCTGGCGTATTGCTATACGAAACTACAAGACAAAGAAGGTTGAATAGTTTGTAATTGGGAATTTGGAAACTTC
>JAUICR010000304.1 GCA_030427785.1 Bacteroidia bacterium
CTTTTTTATTTGTGCAGAGTCAAGCTTGCTTGAACGAAAGCGCAAATAAAAAAGCCTAACGAGTGCAGCGAGTGGGCTTTTGTGTGTAATGATTAACCATATTAAGGATCAGCGCGAAGCGATGAACCCTGTTGGAACATTAACCTAAGTATGAGATTTGTGTTTCAAGTGGGTTTATACAAATTCAAAAATTGTTTCACTCATGTTTCACGCAAGTGGTATTAATGTTTCATTTTATTAGGTGTAAGTCTGTACCCTATAATTTATTTGTCCCACAGGCGCTCTATGTAATTGTACATCTGCGATAAGAAGTTTAACAAAAGGACTCAGGTATTCTGAAGCATTGTAGTCTTTAATAATGCTTAGATTTGCTAATCACAATGAAAGAGATAGTTTCCATATTCCTTGCGTTTCAGGTGTTGATGAGCTCCATGAGCTTCAGCATTGGTATGCACTTTTGTGGAGATGATCTTCAAAGCTTTTCCTTGTTTGATAAAGCCACGCCCTGTGAGCATGCTGTGAATAAAGAAGCATCTTCATGTCCTTTTCATGCTAATATGAGCCATTGAAAAAAGAAGGGCTGCTGTGATGATAAGGAGGTGAAAATAGAGGGGCAGGAGCATGAGGCAACGTTCTCTTCTTTGGTTTTGGACTTCAGTCTAAATTTCAAATTTATCGCAGCCTTTGTGATAAGCTTTAGTCCAATGTTTTCGCATGAGGCAGGACTTTCTTCAAAATTCCACAATTATAAACCTCCCTTAATACAGGTAGATATTCCTGTGTTTATCCAAACTTTCTTGATTTAGAATTCTGTTTTGCTGATCTGCACCTTTCCTATTTTAGGTGTCGGGTTTCATGTGTTTTCTTTTAAACCATTCACGCATTACAGATGAATCATGTTAAATAATGTAATTAAGTTTTTTCTTGAGAATAAGCTGGTAACGGCACTTTTGGCGCTGCTCATCATTGGCTGGGGCATAATGACAGCTCCTTTTGACTGGAATAATACCGGCCTTCCTCGGGATCCTGTTCCGGTAGATGCTATCCCGGATTTGGGCGAAAACCAGCAGATTGTTTTTACCGACTGGCCAGGTCGTTCACCTCAGGATATTGAGGACCAGATTACCTACCCGCTTACCACATCACTTTTGGGAATTCCCGGAGTGAAATCTATTCGGAGCTCATCGATGTTTGGGTTTTCTAGCATCTACATCATTTTTGATGAGGGCATTGAGTTTTACTGGAGCCGATCGCGGATTTTGGAAAAGCTAAACTCCTTGCCATCTGGGCTGTTGCCAGATGATGCACAACCCGCTTTAGGGCCCGATGCTACGGCTTTGGGGCAAGTGTTTTGGTACACCCTCGAGGGTAGAGATACCGCTGGAAATCCAACCGGTGGCTGGGGTCTTGATGAGCTAAGAACCATTCAGGACTTTTACGTAAAGTATGGACTGTCTTCCGCATCGGGGGTTTCAGAGGTAGCGTCTATTGGCGGCTACGTAAAAGAGTATCAGGTGGACGTGCGCCCAGAAGCCATGCGTGCTTACAATGTGGGTCTTCAGGATGTGATGCTTGCGGTGAAAAATTCCAATAGAGATGTAGGTGCCAAAACCATAGAAATAAATAAAGCCGAGTATTTGGTGCGTGGCTTGGGCTACATCAAAGCGGTAGAAGATTTGGAAGATGCCGTAATAAAATCCATTGACAATACTCCAATACGAATTAAGGATGTGGCCGTTGTAACACTCGGCCCAGCTACTCGCAGAGGCGCTTTAGATAAAGGTGGTGCTGAGGTAGCCGGAGGTGTGGTGGTTGCCAGATATGGAGCCAATCCTTTGCAGGTTATCAAAAATGTAAAAGGTCAAATTGCCGAAATGCAGGCGGGATTGCCCAGCAAGATTTTAGAAGATGGAACCCTTTCTAAAGTAACCATTGTTCCGTTTTACGATCGTACCCAATTGATTTATGAAACCTTAGGGACACTGGAGGAAGCGCTGACCTTAGAAATACTGATTACCATTATTGTAATCATCGTAATGGTGGTAAATCTCCGCGCTTCTATCGCTATTGCTAGCCTTATTCCTTTGGCCATTTTGATGGTATTTATAGCCATGCGCTACACAGGTGTAGATGCCAATATTGTGGCCTTGAGCGGAATTGCTATCGCAGTGGGTACTATGGTAGACCTGGGGATTATTCTCACCGAAAACGTCATTAAATACATTGATGAAAAAATTGGAGACACCCTTATGGAGAGAGTGTATCGCGCTTCTGCCGAAGTGAGTGGGGCAATAGTTACTGCCGTTAGCACCACTATTGTAAGCTTTATCCCGGTGTTTACACTCCAAGCTACAGAGGGGCGATTATTTCATCCTTTGGCTTTCACGAAATCGTATGCTTTGGTAGGAGCGGTAATTGTGGCACTATTTATAATGCCGGCCATACTGCATTGGCTTTTTGGCCTTGGTATTAAGCGCAAGGTGGTGAGACAATGGCTCAACTATTTGCTGATTCCGTTGGGTATAATGATTCTTTTCTGGTCAGTTTTAGGCGGAGTTGTTACACTGCTTTTGGCTATAGCCGGAATCCTCCAGGAGCGTATCCATTCTGAGCGTTGGTATATAAAACACAGCACGGCCATTGTGGTGCTTATTGCCGTTGTATGGGTGCTTGCGGAATATTGGACGCCTCTTGGCGTAAGATCGGGAATAGTGGCAAACATCCTTTTTGTAGCCATACTTTCCGGCTTGGTGCTCGGCTTTTTTAGCATGATCATCCATTTTTATAACCCTATACTCAGCTGGTGT
>JAUICR010000069.1 GCA_030427785.1 Bacteroidia bacterium
GTGCTATCAAAGCTTGGGATCGTGTAAATGCTGCTCATGATACTGAGGAAGTAGTAAATGGTTATGTAAAATGTCGTACTAAAGGTGGTATGATTGTAGATGTATTCGGTATCGAAGCATTCTTACCAGGATCACAAATTGATGTGAAGCCTATCCGTGACTACGATGCTTATGTAGATAAAACTATGGAATTCAAGGTTGTGAAAATTAATCACGAATTTAAAAACGTGGTTGTTTCTCATAAAGCTCTTATCGAAGAGGATCTTGAAGAACAGAAAAAAGAAATCATTGGCAAGCTAGAAAAAGGCCAGGTATTAGAAGGTGTGGTTAAAAACATTACTTCCTACGGAGTATTTATTGACCTTGGTGGTGTAGACGGACTTGTTCACATTACTGACCTTAACTGGAGCCGTATCAATCACCCATCTGAGGTGGTGGAGCTTGACCAGAAATTGAACGTTGTAATCCTTGATTTTGATGAGGATAAAACTCGTATCCAATTAGGACTTAAGCAGCTTGAGGCTCATCCATGGGATCAGCTTGATAAAGAGCTTGCTGTAGGTGATAAAGTAAAAGGTAAAGTAGTAGTACTTGCTGATTACGGTGCTTTTGTAGAAATTATTCCTGGTGTAGAAGGTCTTGTTCACGTAAGTGAAATGAGCTGGAGTACTCACCTAAGAAGCGCTCAGGACTTTATGAGTGTAGGTGACGAAATTGAAGCAAAAGTACTTACGCTTGATCGCGAAGACCGCAAAATGTCACTTGGTATTAAGCAATTAACTCCAGATCCTTGGACTGATATTACTACTAAGTATCCTATCGAATCTAAGCATAAAGGTACCGTTCGCAACTTCACCAACTTTGGTGTGTTTGTAGAGCTTGAAGAGGGTATTGATGGACTTATCCATATCTCTGACCTTAGCTGGACTAAGAAAGTGAAGCATCCTTCTGAGTTTACCTCTATCGGTGCTGTGCTTGATGTAGTAGTACTTGATGTAGATGTTGAGAACAGAAGATTGAGCCTTGGTCACAAACAAGTGGAAGAAAATCCATTTGATACTTACGAAACACTTCTTGAAGAAGGTAGTGTAATGGAAGGTAAAGTAACCGAGATTGTAGATAAAGGTGCTGAAGTTCGCTTTGAGAATATTGGTGTTGAAGCCTTCGTTCCTAGCCGTCATATGGTAAAGGAAGATGGTACTAATATTGAGAAAGGTGAAGTAACTGACTTTAAAATTATCGAGTTTAACAAGGAGAACCGCAGAGTGGTTGCCTCTAAAACTGAAATTCATAAAGCAGTAAAAGCTGAAGCTGAGCAAGTAGAGAAAAAGCAGACTAAACAAGCTGTTAAGAAGATTCAGACTAATGTAGAGCGTTCTACTTTAGGAGATATCGATGCTCTAAGTGCCCTTAAAGATCAGATGGAAAAAGACGAAAAGGATAAGAAATAATCCATTTGTTTTTAAATACTAAAATCCCGCTTCATTATTTGGAGCGGGATTTTTTTTTTTTGCTGTTCTCATGGTGTTTTCAGGGTGTCTGTAAGTAAATATCGCTGATTTTTGTTGTGTAACCGATAAGTATTATCTACTCACTCGCTAAGAGATATATTTGCTCAGATAGCGAAGACTTTAAAATTTAAATTTAAAATGGCTAATCCGATTAAGGCATTAATGGCAGGACTTAAGGAAGATGTTTTGAAACCTATTTTAGTTAAAAATCAGGTAGCAAAAAATCAGAATGAGCTGGTGAAGTTGACAGTTGAAAACGACATCCTTCATCTTAAGCTTAAGTCTGCAATTGGTTGCCCCGGAAGCCCTCAGCATTATTATCACTTTTTGTTTGATGTGGTTTTACCACTTCATGTATTAATTCAACGAGTAGGTCCTAAAGTTAGCTTTTATATTGATGAGTGCGGAAGTTTTAATTCCTTTTTACCCGTTTTGTTTCCTGGCCGAATACTATCGAGTGAAGAGTTTGCCAAAACTACTTTAATAGCTAAGGGAGACTTGGTAGGAATGAATCCCAGAGCCATGCGATTGAGTGAAAGTCTCCATCAAAGTTTTAAAGCGGATATAGCTACAGCGTTAAACGCTAAATTGAGTGCAGATTCTAAAATCATCCTGTTGATAGAAAGAGTTGCTCCTAGTCAAGAATTTTTGGAGAAGACTTCTACAGCAAGTAAAGCAGGAGCTAACAGGCGTGCCATTTTGAATCATTCCGAAGTACGAGAGTTTTTACAAGCGCATCTTAAGCCCGGGTATGTAGTAGAGAATGTGAGGTTGGAAGAAATGAATATGAAGGAGCAGGTAGAGGCTTTTGATAGAGCCGCATTGGTAATAGGACAGCATGGAGCAGGATTGGCAAACTTGGTGTGGCAAAAACCCAATAAGGCCGTTTTAGAAATAAGTCATCGTCCTGAGCTTACTTATTTTAAAAAGTTGGCAGCAGATAAAAAGCTGGATTTTAGCTTGTATGAAACCTCATCTAGTCACCCAACTATTGATGTGGAGCACTTTAAATTGTGGCTGAAAAACCATGAAGGATTTGACAAATTCTTTAGTTTATAAGTAAGATGGCAACTTAGGCTTATGTGCATTATTTTCGCTAGATGCAGATAAAAGAAATAATACATTATTTAGAAAAAGTAGCTCCCAGATCTTTACAAGAATCTTACGATAATTCAGGGCTTTTAGTTGGTAATGCTTCTAATGAGTTGACCAAGGTTTTGGTAAGTCTTGATGTAACGGAAGCAATAGTAGAGGAAGCCATCTCCAAGGGTTGTAATTTAATAGTATCGCATCATCCTATTGTTTTTTCGGGTCTTAAATCGCTTACAGGGAATAATTATGTAGAGCGCACCGTAATGGCAGCTATCAAAAATGATGTAGCCTTATACGCCATTCATACCAATCTGGATAATATTCATACCGGAGTAAACCGGAAGATAGGCGAGAAGCTGCGAGTAAAAAACATGGAGGTTTTAGCTCCTAAAAGTGGATTGTTGAAAAAGTTGGTTGTGTTTGTGCCGCTCAAGGATAAGGATGCGGTAGCCGAGGCTATGTATGAAGCTGGAGGTGGAAAGGTAGGTGAGTATGATGAATGTAGTTTTCAATTAGAGGGCACCGGCACTTTTAGGGGCAGCACAAACAGCAACCCAACAATTGGGAAGATTGGTGTGCGAGAATATGTAGACGAGGTTAGGTTGGAGATGATTGTGGAAAATCATGCATTGTCAAATGTGGTTGCTGCGATGATTAATGCTCATCCCTACGAGGAGGTGGCGCATGATATCTATACTTTAGATAATAGTCATCAACAAATAGGTGCTGGCATGATTGGGCAACTTGAGGCTCCTATGTATAGCCTCGACTTTTTAAAAATGCTGAAAGACAATTTTGGCGGAGTGGTTAGATATACTTCTTTGGTAAAAGATCAAATATCGAAAGTAGCTTGGTGTGGTGGTTCGGGCAGCTTTTTGCTCAAGGACGCTCGAGCTGCAGGTGCTGATATCTTTGTAAGCTCAGATTTTAAATATCACCAGTTTTTTGATTCTGAAAATGAGATTATTATTGCAGATATTGGACATTATGAAAATGAACAGTTTACAAAGGAACTTTTAGCTGAGATTCTTATCAAAAAATTTCCTAATTTCGCCATTCTTTTAACGGAGAGGAACACAAACCCGATTAATTACTTATAAGCATCTATGGCTAAAGAAGTTACAGTTGAAGACAAGCTACGAGCACTTTATGATCTTCAGCTTATCGACTCACGAATTGATAAAATCAGAAACGTTCGCGGTGAATTGCCTCTTGAGGTGGAAGACCTAGAGGACGAAATTGCGGGACTTTCTACTCGCGTTGCAAAAATGAATGAGGAGATAGAAGAGTTAGATCTTGAAATCAAAAACAAGAAGGCCTTAATAAAAGAGTCTACTGAGAAGATAGCAAGATATGAGACACAGCAGAAAAACGTTCGAAACAATCGTGAGTTTGATGCCCTGTCAAAAGAAATAGAATTTCAACAATTAGAAATTGAACTTGCCGAAAAGCGTATCAAGGAGCACAAAGCAAGAATTGATGGAAAGAAGGAGATGCAAAAATCTTCTGAAGAAAAGTTGAAAGAAAGAAAGTCGCACTTAGAGTTTAAGCGCGGTGAGCTAGAAAGCATACTTAAGGAGACCCAAAAAGAAGAGGAAACTCTTTTGAAGAAGTCTGAAGAGTTTTCTGAAAAGATAGAAGAACGCCTGATAAAAGCGTACAAAAGAATAAGAGGAGGAGCAAAAAATGGTTTAGCTGTAGTGCCAGTAGAGCGTGGTGCTTCCGGAGGATCTTTTTTTACTATTCCACCACAACGTCAGTTAGAAATTGCTTCCCGCAAAAAAATAATTACGGATGAGCATTCTGGTAGAGTATTAGTAGACCCAGAATTGGCGAGAGAAGAGGAAGAGCGCATGGAAAAACTTTTCACTTCTTTTGTGAAGTAGATATTGTATATCAAAAATTTATAAAAGGGATCGTGATGGTCCCTTTTTTTATGAAGTCAACTTTTGTTTTCATATTGCTATTTGCATCTAGCATCCTTTTGGCTAGTAAAACGACTGAGTACAACAGCGCCTATAAAAAAGCCTTCAGTCTAATCAGTCAATTGCGTTTTGACGAAGCTACTGCCCTGATACAAGAGCAAAAGAAACTGGACCCTGATAATAAAGTAGGCAACTACCTGGAAGGAGCTATCCTGTTTACTAGCGTTTTTGCAAACGAAGATCCTCAAGCTTTTGCAGACTCCGAAGGACAGATAGACTATTTGGTCTCGGAAATAGAAGACGTAGCTGATGATAATCCTTGGCGCGGCATGTTTTTGGGCGAGATGTATCTGGCACAGGCTACTCTTAATGCGAAGTTTAAAAATAACTTAAAAGCCGCCTGGCAGTTTTACAAAGCTTACCAGTTGCTCACCGAAAACGACAAGAAATTTCCGAATTTTATTCCCAATAAATTGCCTTTGGGGGTATTGTACTCGGCCATTGGGAGCTTACCTGATGAGTATAGGAATGTGGCAAGTTTTTTCGGTCTTAAAGGAACAGTTTCGCAAGGGGTGGGATTGATTAACAAAGCCTTTTGGCGAATTTCGGCCAACTCAGATTTAAAGTTTTATCGCCCGTACGCTGGGTTTATTTATTCTTTTCTTACCCATCAGCTGGGCACCAATACCCATGTGAGCCCTGCCAGCTTAGGGTTGAAAGTAGAGGAGTCAGGTTTTTTGATTTACGCTCAAGCTATTATCAATGTATCCGAAGGAAAGCCAGAAGAGGCCTTACAGTGGCTGGATAAGCGCCCAACAAGTAAACGGTACTACCCATTTCCTATGTTAGATTACTTTCAGGGAAAATTGCTTTTGGGGCTCGATAATGATAGGGCACCTAAGTATCTACACAGTTATTTGAAAAAGGCAAAATTCTCGTATGTAAAATCGTCCTATCGATACTTAGCATGGCATTATATATTAAAAGGAAACAAGAAGGCGGCAGAACAGATGCGTCTACAAGTTTTGATGCAAGGCGATGTGGGAACCGGTGCAGATCAGCAGGCTTTGAAAGAGGCGAAAAAAGGATTTAACCCTATTTTGGTAAAAGCAAGAGTGCTATTTGATGTAGCAAAATACAATCAAGCGGCAGAGCTCTTGCGAGCAAATTCTATCGATAAGTGCTGCTCGTCAGCCGATGAAAAAGTGGAGTATTACTATCGATCCGCAAGAATTAAAGAAGAACAAGGATTTACAACCGAGGCTATTGAAGATTTTGAAAAAGCCCTTAAAGTGGAAGGAAGCACAAGTAGTTTTGAGAAAGCCAATAGTGCCTTACAGTTGGGTTTTTTGTACGAAAAACTTGGAAATGAGGCCAAGGCCAAAGAGTTTTATAAAAGTACATTGTCTTTTTCGGGGTATCCCTTTTATGCCGGTACTCAGCAAAAGGCTAAAACAGGCTTGGATAGGATAAAGGATAAAAGTAAATGAACCTCCCACAGGACTGATATTAAACCTTAGAAAGTTGTTATTTTCACCAGCTAAATTTTAGATATGCATTCATTGATGACAATTACTTGGGATATGACCAAGGGCCTTGATTTGGGGATAATAACACTGAGGTATTATAGCCTTCTTTTTGCTCTTGGATTTGTACTCGGGTACATGCTTATGAAGCGCATCTTTAAAAAGGAAGGTGTACCCCAAGAAAAACTGGATACGCTCCTTACATACGTAGTAATTGCCACCGTGGTAGGTGCTAGGCTTGGGCATGTGTTTTTTTACCAGTGGGATTACTACTCGCAACATCCTGGTGAAATACTGAAAGTATGGGAAGGCGGATTGGCAAGCCATGGTGCTGCGGTAGCTATTATTATTGCCATTATTATTTATTGTAAAAAGGTTCTAAAAAAACCCACCCTTTGGATGCTGGATAGGTTGGTTCTTACCATCTTGATAGCCGCTTCTTTAATAAGAATAGGTAATTGGTTTAATAGTGAGATATATGGAGAAATAGCCAATTCAAAGTTAGAAACGGTATTTACCAACCCCACGCGCGAAAGAATCATGGATAATTTTGATGACGTTTTTGAGTCAATAGAATTTATCGAAACCAATACACAAGAAATAACAGACACTATAAATTACCCGATTTATAGAATGCAGTTTGAAACCTTACCATCTGTGTCTACTGACCTTGTAGAAGCTACTATACTAAAGCGAGTAGTACCTTATGTAAATAGTTTTGACCGTGAAAACACCAATATTATTTTTCATGAAAATGCCTTGATAAACTGGGATGAAAATAATCCAACCTTACTTACAGTAGATGTGCTTGGTGTGCCTCGCCATCCCACCCAGTTGTACGAATCACTAGCGTATTTTTTATTCTTTTTATTGCTTTATAGATTGTACTTAATACCAAGTATCGCCAATAAGCAAGGCTTTATTTTTGGCTTGTTTTTAGTACTTCTGTGGGGATTCCGATTTTTTATAGAATACAGTAAGGAAGTACAAGTGAGCAGAGAAGTAGGTCAAAGTTTAAATACCGGACAATGGCTAAGCATTCCTCTCGTTATTGCTGGAATATACTTTATGGTAACTGCAAAAAGTAAAACTGATGAAAAATAAGAACACCTATATAGCCATAGCATTGTTGGCTGCATTTGTGCTCTGGATAGGGTTTACCATTTTTCCTATCGGATCGGATACAAAGCCTAGTGGGCCTACCAAAACGAAATCTACCTATGAACCTCAATTTAAAGAAGAGGGTAGCTTAGTTTTTATTGATCAGGAAAAGAACGATACCATTCAAACCATAGCTATAGAGCTGGCCGAAACTCCACAAGAAATTCAGTATGGGATGATGTACAGAAAGCATGTGCCTGAAAATACAGGAATGCTTTTTTTAATGGACACTGAGCGTCCACAATCGTTTTGGATGCGCAATACGTACGTTTCGTTAGATATAATCTATATCAATAGCAAAATGGAAATTGTGAGTATTCAGAAAAATGCTCAACCGCTAAATGATAAAAGTTTGCCATCTACCGGGCCTGCCTCATTGGTGCTAGAAGTAGCAGGTGGCTACTGCGATGCTAAAGGGATAAAAGCAGGCGATAAAATTGCCTATTCAAGGAATTAGTAGAACCAGACTTGCTTATTAAAAACACCTTTGTTTACATAAGCCACCTTATAGCTTCCGTAGGTTTTGTAAATGATTGAAAAAGCTTCTACTTGAATATAAGCCTCGCCTTTTCTTATTTGCATTAAATCGGTAGGGGTAAATATTACTGGAGTATTTCCGCCCTCACGCTTTATCACTCGGCCGTAGTTGCTTTTTATCAAATAGTTTACGCTATCTATACTCCCTAAGGCCGTAAATGGATTATCCATATCTATAGCCACCTCCAGATTTTCGTGCAAGGGTATGCTGTCCATCACATTTAGATCACCAATTTCGGGTACCTTTTGTTGTATCTCTTCCAATATATACGGATTGTGAAGTGTGGCACTGACCTCCCAAATTACAGCACTTCCATAATCTATTCCCTGTGTGTTTCCGGGATTGTAGCTGAAGATTCCTTTGTTTGCCTTGAGCGATACGCCCTCTGATTCTACTTTTTTGGGAATGAGAGTTGCACCATTGGTGCTTTTATAATACGAAGTGGCCCAGCCCTGTATGTAAGTGATAAAGCCAATAAAACCTGAATCAACACGCTGGCTATAATAGGTAGCCTGCATGGTAGATTGCACTCCAGGAATTTTGGATAAATGTATAGAGGGTGCCTGCACAGGTGGCGGCTCTGGGGCTGGTTTTTCATCCTCCTTACAAGAAGAAAAAGCAAGAACCGTAAATAATGTTATATAAAGAATAGAGATTTTCATTAATTGTAAATCAACTTCTTAGATTTAATTTTTTCTGTTCTTGATTTCTGTATGGTCAAAGGAATTTAGTGAATTTAAAAAGAATTTATACTCCGTATGCTTATTTGGGTCTACCGCCCATAAAATATCGTTGACTAAAGTAAGCCTCATTCAGGTTGCTAATCATCACACCTCGACTTGAACTAGTATGGGCAAAACGATCGTCACCTAAATATATTCCAACATGGTTTATTCGTTTTCCATGTATTTTGAAAAATACTAGATCGCCCTCTATTAAATCTTTTCGCTTTACGGGGTTGCATTCGGCAAATAGGTCTTCAGCCCTGCGGCCTTTAAAATTTTTGCTGTACACATCCGAATAGCATTGTATTACAAAACCGCTACAATCAACACCCCGCTTGGTGTTTCCTCCCATTACATGTGGTGTACCGTACCATTCGTCTACAAATGAATTGAGCTCTTTGTTTTCCGATCGGTTTTCGGTGGGTTCTTCTTCCTCCTCCCATGTATAGGTAGGTTGGTCTGGTTTTTCGCTGTTTTTAGTATTGGGTTTTACTGTTTTACCTGGTTCTTTGGTCGTTTTTTTGGAGGTGCCACAAGCACTCAGCAAAAACAAATTTGCAATAAGGAATGCCGAGCTACAGACTTTTACGAATCTTGAAGGAATAGGAGTCAACATGGTTATTCCAATTTCAAACACTATTAATTACCCGCCTCTTGCATTGGGTTTTTAGCGCTTCTCGTTTTTGCTTGATACAATTCAAACCTTGTAGGTTCAGATTTTGGTGGCCAATAATTATTATCTCTGTCTGTATCGGCAGTTTCCAAAAATGGATCAAGTTCTACCGACTTCACCTCTTTTTTAAAGGCAAATACTTTGGAGAAATTTTCTTCCGAACCAATCCATATTTCTGCGGGCATACGCACTACTTCGGTGCTGTTATCGCTAAAGGTGAATTCAACAATTACCGGCATTACTAGCCCACCAACGTTTGAAAAGTCGATTTGATAAAAATTGTAACCACTATTTAATAATGCCTTTTCAGTATCGGTTAGACTATTGATTTTTTCATCATAACTGCGCTGATCGGCCTTACTTATTTTACCATCATTTTTATTGTAAAAATCCTTCATCTCATCGTCTTTGTCTACCACAGTGCTACCCGATAAGATGGAGTCATTTCTCTTGTATCCAATAAATTTTTTAGAATCTTCATCGCCCAAGTAGGTATTGGCAGCTTCGGGCTTAAAATCAGAAAAAACAAAGTGCTGTACGTTATCCATGCTAATATCTACATGATAGGTGGTGTAAAACCAGCCTCTAAAAAACCAGTCGAGGTCAGTAGCAGAAGCATCTTCCATAGTTCTGAAAAAGTCAGCTGGTGTAGGGTGTTTAAACTTCCATCGGTTGGCATATATCTTAAAAGAATAATCGAATAACTCTCTACCCATCACCGTTTCTCTAAGTATGTTTAGTGCAGTTGCGGGTTTGCCATAGGCATTATTTCCTAGCTGTAAGATAGATTCTGAGTTGGTCATTATCGGTACCATTTGATCAGGATCCGATTTCATGTAGTCCGTTATTTTATAAGCGGGCCCTCTTCTCGATGGATAATTAATATCCCATTCCACTTCGGCTAAATATTGGCAAAATGTGTTCAGCCCTTCATCCATCCAAGCCCATTGGCGCTCATCTGAGTTTACTATCATGGGGAAATAGAAATGCCCTACCTCATGTATAATCACCGAAATCATACCGTGCTTGGTGCTTGCCGAGTAGGTTCCATCAGCCTCTGGCCGGCCGCCATTAAAGCATATCATAGGATATTCCATTCCTATTCTGTCCGTATGAACTGAGATAGCCACTGGGTAGGGATAGTCAAAAGTATACTTACTATACACCTCTAGTGTGTGGGCAACTACACGGGTAGAGTATTGTTCCCATAGTGGATTTCCCTCTTTAGGATAATAGCTCATAGCCATCACAGTACGATCGCCAAACTTTACACCCATGGCATCCCAAATAAATTTTCGGGAGGATGCAAAGGCAAAGTCTCTCACATTTTCGGCCTTGTAGTGCCAAGTCTTAGTTTCTTTCGATTTTCCCTTTTCAGCTTTTTTGGCCTCCTCTTCAGTTACAATAAATACGGGTTTGTCAAGAGATTTTTTTGCTGCCTCAAATCTTTCAATTTGCTTTCTAGTTAGTACTTCATTTGGGTTTTGCAGTTGGCCAGTAGAGCCTACAATGTGGTCAGCCGGTACCTTTATTTTTACATCATAATTGCCAAATACCAAAGCAAATTCGCCTCTGCCTAAAAACTGTTTGTTTTGCCAGCCCTCTACATCGTTATATACCGCCATGCGTGGAAAAAATTGTGCAATAGTGTACAGGTAATTGTCTTCCTCTTCAAAATACTCAAGTCCGCTTCGGCCCCCATACTTGGCCCTCTCTTGTATGTTGTACCACCATTTTACTGAAAAGGTAAAGCTCTTGCCAGGCTCTAGAGCCTCGGGCATATTCAAGCGCATCATGGTGTTGTTTATCGTAAAGGGCATCTCTTCTCCCTGCTCGTTTTTTACAAAGTCTATTTTAAATCCACCATCAAAATCATAGAACAAATACTCAAGTGATTTTTCGCTCATTTGTGGGCTAATACTTCCTTTCTTGACCCGTTGTGTCATGGAGTTTTTAGCACGAACGTTTTGGTCTAATTGCAGCCAGATGTATTCTAGCCGATCAGGAGAATTGTTGGTATACACCACCGTTTGCTCACCATATATGCGCTGCTTGGTATCATCTAAAGTTACCTCAATAGTATAGTCAGCTTGTTGCTGGTAGTACCACGGTCCTGGAGCCCCCGCCCCGGTACGGTATACATTGGGTGTAGGCAGCTCTTCATTTAGCTGTTTGAACTTACTTTCATTTGTATACTGAGCAAAGCTTACAGACGTATAAAACGCCAATACTAAACCAATCCAATTTTTCATTTGGGTACCGTATTTTTTTTGAGTGAAGCGAATATAAATGATATTGACCAAGGATAAAGGGCCTACGAGCCTTAGTGATGCACAGCCACGTGTTTATGAAAAATTAAAAAGGCCAGGTTTCTAAACCTAAATAAAAGGCCAATCCAAAGGCTATACCCGAAATAAAAAGATTCCATGAATGCGCTTTGGTGTTCATAATCATTTGAAACAAAACCATGGTCAAAAGCACAATTACCACTACCAGGAGTTGGCCTAGTTCTACCCCAAGATTGAAGGGGAGAAGAGCACCCCAATAACTTGACTCGCCCATGATGAGCATATCGTAATAATTGGCAAAACCTAATCCATGTATCATCCCAAAAACCCCTGCTATCCAATATTTGGTTTTTGAGTTTTGATCTTGTCCTGCCTTGGTAAGGTTGAACAAGGCCGTAGCACCTATGGTTACAGGAATTAAAAACTCAATGAGGCTTTTGTCTAATTTTAATAAGTCGAAGGCCGCCATGGTGAGGGTGAGTGAATGACCCAAAGTGAAAATACTAACGGCTATTACAATTTTTACCCAATTCTTAGGCTGATATACTGCCATTAAGGCAATGATGAAAATGATATGATCTAAGGCATTTGCATTTACAATGTGCTCATATCCCAGTCGTAAATAAACATTGAATGAATTCATTTCTGTATAGTCTTTTACTAAAGTTCAAAAGTTTTTTCAGGATTAGCTGCATTTAGAAACACCGAATACATCTTATCCTGAATTTTAATATTTACAATGTTAGACTGATCATCAAACGTATCAAAAAACACGGTATTTCTGATGCTTAGCTCATTTTCTACAGTCATCTTGTTTATGTTCAGGTAAATGAATGTAATGTCAACTTCTATTTCATTCCCTATATAATTGAGCTGTAAATTTTCACCCGGCTTTTTTATTTGAAATCTTCTTAAAATGTAGTTTTCGATTAATAAATCTGCTTCCGAATGTGGGGTAGTGCTAAGTAGATTTAAGTCAATATTCGTGTTGTTTTTTATGGCTAGCTCCAGGTCATCTGTAAATACCTTGAGTGTAATTTCTAAGTCTCCAGATTTTGGATTCAACTTGCCATTGGCAATGCTGGTATGAAAGTCATGCGTACTACTTAGGTTCAGCCAGCACAGCAAGAGTAGAATTTGAGTCATTAATCTATATTAGTGAAAGTCAAAAGTAAGTTTTCTCAAGACGCTTTGCATATTTCCAATGGCGATGGTTTAGGCTTTGTACTTTAGCGTTTCAAAATTTTTCTATGAAAAGAATCTGGATTTTTTTACTTCTGCCATTTACTGTTCTTGCTCAGCAATATCCTAATGTGATGATAGGTAGTAGCCACTTGATGCACCGTGGTATTTGCGAGCCTTCTATATCTATTAATAAAGCAAACCCGGCTAATGTTGTGGCAGGGGCAATTCTCGATAGGGTTTTTTACTCAAATGATAGCGGAAAAACATGGACAGGAGATACGTTAAAATCTACTTATGGCGTATGGGGCGATCCTGTTGTGATTTCGGATTATAAAGGCAATCAATACTTTTTTCACTTATCTGACCCTACAGGAAAGAATTGGCAAAGCGAGGAAATACTGGATAGAATCGTTTGCCAGAAAAGTGTGGATGGAGGTATGACCTGGAATAATGGCTCGTATATGGGTTTGGATCACCCAAAAGATCAGGATAAACAATGGGTTGCAGTAGATCCTAATACAAATACGCTTTATTGTACTTGGACGCAGTTTGATAAATATGGAAGTAAGAATGTTTCGGATGAGAGTAATATTTTGTTTTCGAAGTCTACTGATTTTGGCGAAAGCTGGAGCGAAGCTATGGTGATTAGCCAGTTTGCAGGAAACTGCCTAGATGGCGATAGCACCACCGAAGGGGCTGTTCCTACTGTAGGGCCCAACGGAGAAGTGTATGTGGCTTGGTCTTTTGATGAGAAAATATACTTTGATATAATCACAGAAGATGGCAAGCACCTGGCCGAAGATATTATTGTGGCTGAGCAACCCGGAGGATGGGATATTGATGTGCCTGGATTGATGCGCGCCAATGGAATGCCTATCACCGTGTGCGATATAAGCAATGGCCCACACCGAGGAACTATCTATGTAAACTGGGTGGACGATAGAAATGGGCATTACGATGTATGGATTGCCAAAAGCATGGATGAAGGTAAAACTTGGTCGAAGCCCAAAAGAGTGAATGACGATAAAAAGAAAAGAGATCAGTTCTTTACATGGCTAGCCTGTGACCCTATCACTGGCTACCTATATGCAGTTTTTTACGATCGTAGAAATTATAAGGATAACAGAACAGATGTGTATTTAGCTACTAGCACTGATGGAGGCGAAACCTGGAAAAACGAGCGAATAAACGAAACGACCTTTCAGCCAAACCCATTAGTGTTTTTTGGCGATTACAATCACATTGATGCGTACAACGGTATGGTACGCCCCATTTGGACACAGATGGATAGTGAAGGTGGAATGAGTATTTGGACAGCTATTATCAATTTGTAGTAGAGTAGTTAGCAGTTTTCAATTTGCAGTTCACGAACCTACACGGTCCTTCACTAAACAGCAAAAGATTTTGCAGTTTTTTTGATAATTTAATTAGCGTTGTTATTTTTTTCGTAAACAAATTCTTGTACGATTAAATTACTTTTCTATCTTTAGAAACTAATCTTAAAACCAAACCTTATGAAAAGCAAGACTACAGTTTTCCATTCTTTTAGTGTAAAGGGCTGCAGAGAAGCCTCCACACACACACACACACACACACACGGCTTAGGTCAATTCAGAACTTAGTAAAAGTTTTTGTTTTGGCCTTTTTTAGTGCATCGCAGATTTCACTGTCAGCTCAAAACACCGTAATTACCCAGCTATGGGTAGATATTGGCGTAGTGCAGACAGGAAGTTTTGGTGCCCCCACCTTAGTAGATGCTTCTGATAATATATATAGAGCGGGTTTTGCCAAGCAAGCACAGGGCGGAACGGATGTGATTCTTCAAAAAATAGACAATGAGGGAACATTACTATGGAGTACAGCACTAAACAGTAGCAGCGTAAATTTTTATGAGCCCAGCAAACTGGTCACCGATGGTTCTTCCATTTATGTATCAGGCGTTGTTACTTATCTGGCCAGCGGAACTACCGATTTTTTTCTGGCTCAGGTAAGTTCGGGCGGCACGGTGCAATGGATACATATAGATGTAACTACCGGCAATGATGCTGTGGCCGATATGATTTATCATTCCAATAGCCTTTATGTATGCGGTACTACCGAACGAAACGGGAGCTATGATATGCTTGTAGCCTCTTATGATACTGATGGTGCAAACCAATGGCTACAGACCAAAGATTATAATGGCAATAAGGATGGAGCAGCCGTAATAAATATAGATGGTAGTGATTTGTTTATTAACGGAGCGGGCGAAGCCTCGCCCGGGCAATGGGATATTATTAGCTGGTATTATTCGGATGCAGGAACCTATTTGGCTGAGCAAAACAATACCGGAACAAGCACAGGCAACGATGAACTAAAAGATGGGGTGCTAAACAACGGTTTTATCAATCTTACGGGCTCTAGCTTGGCAGGAACACATACTGATTTTAAAGTAGTATGCCTGGATGCGAACAATAATTATTTGTGGTCAGACACCTACGATAAAGCTGGGCTGAACGATGGAGGAACAGCGCTGGTGCCTGTGGCTGGCGGTTTTGTAGCTACAGGCTACGTAAGCACAAGCATAGGAAACGAGGATGTGTTGATTCGCAAATACGACACTTTGGGAAATTTAGCCTGGACCCAGGAAATAGATTATGC
>JAUICR010000070.1 GCA_030427785.1 Bacteroidia bacterium
TTAATTATGTAGTAACAGGCAGTAGTGTATCTTTTGATGGAACTAGCTCTAATAATGCTACTAACTATCACTGGGATTTTGGGAATGGGGCAGATACAACTGGCGCAATGGTTACTTATTCATTTCCAAGTTCTGGAACTAAAACGGTAACCTTAACTGTGTATAACGAATGTGGTGATAGTGCCAAAATATCCAAGAACATAAAAATTTGTTTACCGGCTGTTGCCAAATGGACGTACAATATTATTAGCACAACTAGTGCCGGTATGAATGTGCAGTTTGATGGTTCGGCTACGCAAAATGCCACATCCTACGAATGGGACTTTGGAGATGGATCGGCTAAAGTTACAGGGCAGGTTATGCCTACCCACTTATATCTAACTCCAGGCCTATTCTATAGTGTTACTTTAAAAGTGACGAACTCATGTGGTGAGATAAGTACGAGTAAACTCAAATTGAGCCAAATGGTAGGGCTACTGGAGTACGATGAAAGTCATTGGCAGATATTCCCTAATCCTGTTAGTTCTCAGTTACAGGTAAAATGGGATGCTCAAAAAATAAATCCAGAAGCGATTCATGTATATAGTATTAGTGGAGCATTGATGAATACCTACATTTTAGAAAAGAATACGGGAGAGTATAGTATTAACATGAAAGAATATGTGGATAACTCCTACGTAATTTTAATAGAGTATCAAGGCGGGTTTTTCAAGAAAATTATTCAAAAGCAATAAAAATCAGGTTCTGAAATATTTTTTTTTAATAGAACACCTTTTTTAAAACCTAATAAAATTGGCACATGTAGAATAGTGAGGGATATTACTGTCTTATAATCAATAGTTTTCTGAAAAAGGATTTTGATAATGTTATATATTACTCAATAATAACCTTATCCATGAGAAAATCCCTATACTTTCTGACACTCTTCCTATGCGCATTTTTTAGTCAAGCTCAGCTTGATAGTAGCACTTATGTTAGTGGTCAAATTTCCACCGAGTTTCAAAATACTACTACGCTTACTGATGAATCCTTTGGGTGTGGCGACACACTTAGAGTTACCATAGGTACTGGGCGCTACATTACGGGTGTAGATGTGTATTATAGTTTTGAAGCCGATTCTACAGCCAATGCATGGGTGTCTGAGCAAAGTTCTTACCTCGAATTTTTAAATACTAATACCAAGGAAGGGGCTATAACCTATGGTGACCCTAACTGGGATAGCTCAGGTACTTTGTCTTATTCGCGCACGGGGATTAGTATTGCTAACGGATTGAGTGCAACTGGAGACCTAGACTTCTTTTTACATGCCTTTCGATCTTTTGGAAACTTTCCAAACTGCGGTTCTAATTTTCAAAATATAGTAGACAGTACCTGGAAGATTGTAGTGCATCATATACCGGCCCCATCATGCACGGCCCCTACAGCCTTGGCTGCCTCGGCTAATACATTTAGTAGTATTGATTTAAACTGGACAACAGGGGGAGCTACCGCTTGGCAGGTAGGATATCGAGTAGCGGGGAGTGCTGCAGCCCTTACTTACGTTTCAGCTTTAACCAATCCTTTTACACTAAGCGGCTTAGCTCCGGGTACCAATTATGATGTATATGTAAGAGATAGTTGTGCACTTGGAGATGTGAGTTTTTGGTTAGGTCCTATTACTGCCAACACTGTGTGTTCGCCAACAGCCGCTCCTTGGCTTGAAAATTTTGATAGTGCAAATTGGATAACGGGAACAGGAGGTACCAATGCCGGTAACAGTATTGATTTTTGTTGGACAAGACCAACAGGAAACCCCAACTTTGGTACACGAATAGGAGGAACTGCCTCGGGAGGATCGGGCCCATCGGCCGATAAAAGCGGTACGGGTAATTACCTCTACACCGAAGCCAGTAATGGAGCCGTTGGTCCTGGAGAAATTGTTTCGCCTTGGATTATTGTGTCAAGTTCCATCACCAAACCACAGTTGAGGTTTTTTTATCACATGTACGGAAATAATATTACCTCGCTGCAAGTACAAGTAGATAATGGTTCTGGATTTGGAGCAAGTTTGCTTACCATCACAGGTGGGCAGCAATTGGCATCTACTGATCCGTGGGAGGACGATACGCTAGGACTAAGTGCCTTTTCAGGAGACACTATCCGTTTAAAGTTTATAGGTACCAATGCTGGTTTTAATGGTGACATAGCCATTGACGAAGTAGAAATAAGAGAAGCACCTACTTGTTTTATTCCAGATTCGCTAGTGGCTGGTAATCCCTCACCAACAAGCGTTGATTTGAGCTGGAATACAGGAGGCTCATCCAATTGGCAAGTAGGATATAGAGTGAGCGGTTCCACTGGAGCATTAACCATTGTAGCAGCGGGAACAAACCCTTTTACGCTATCAGGATTAAGTGCTGCTACTACCTACGAGTTTTTTGTGAAAGATAGTTGTGCTGTAGGAAATTCGAGCGATTGGGGCTTACCTACTACAATGGCTACTTTGTGTAATCCCAGTATTGCACCATGGACAGAGAATTTTGATGCTACCAATTGGACTACTGGGGCTGGTGGAGCCAATACGGGGAATATAATTGATGTATGCTGGAGCAGACCCAATTCAAACAATCCAAACTTCGGGACGAGAACTGGAGGAACCAACTCAGCAGGGTCAGGACCATCTGCAGATGCCTCAGGAACTGGAAACTATTTGTACACCGAAGCTAGTGGTAGCCCAGGTGCCGGTGAAATTAGCTCACCATGGGTAGTTGTATCAAGTTCAATAGTTGATCCTACTTTACACTTTTCATATCACATGTATGGAAACAATATTCAGACACTGGAGGTACAAGTGGATAATGGCGCTGGATTTGGAACTACATTAAAAACCATTTCAGGAGCCCAACAAACGGCTTCTACTGATGCCTGGAAAAAAGATACCCTGGATTTGACGGCATTTTCCGGTGATACCATTCGTGTTCGTTTTGTAGGTACTAATAATGGATTCAATGGTGATATCGCTATTGACGAAGTAGCTATAAATGTACCTCCTGCCTGTCTTGATCCACAAAATTTAATATTGGATTTTGCCAGAACAAACTCAGCTACTTTTTCTTGGCTAACAGGAGGAGCAAGCGCTTGGCAGTTGGAGTATGGGGCAATAGGACACGTTGCAGGTACAGGAACCATTGTCAATACCCTAACAAATCCGGGGAGTATTAATGGATTAACAGCTAACACCACTTATGATGTATATGTAAGAGATAGTTGTGGTGTAGGAGTGGTGTCGGCTTGGGTTGGCCCAATTACCATCACTACCTTATGTACTCCATATACAGCGCCATTTTCCGAAAATTTTGACAGTACCGCTATTTGGACAACTGGAGCAAATAATGTGGCATTAGGAACAATTGATAATTGTTGGAGAAGGTATCCCACCGATCAATTTGCCTGGAAAACAGGACCAGCACCACAGCAGTCTACCTTTTCCGGAACGGCTATAGATCACACAACGGGATCAGGTCAGTTCATTTATTCAGAAAGAGTAGCAAATCCTGTAAATGGGATAGTGGAAACCTTTATGGAAACTCCACCCATTATTATCACAGGGTTAACCAATCCTCAGCTTAAATTTTGGTACCACATGTATGGCAACTCGTTGGTAGGTCTGGAGGTAGAAATTAATAATGGAAGCGGTTGGTCAAACATTTATACAAAAAATGGGCAGCAACAAACTTCTGGAACGGATCCATGGAAGGAAGCCATTGTTAATCTTAGTACTTATTTAGGAGACACTGTGGTAGTACGATTTATGTCTACTATAAACAATGGAGGAACAAATAACGATGTGTCTATTGACGATGTATCTATAGATGAAGCACCAAGTTGTCCTAAACCTCAAGATGTAGCTGTGGTAGGATATACCAATACTTCTGTAACGGTGGGTTGGACAGCTGGTGGAAGTGCCACAAATTGGAATATTGAATATGGAGCCCCAGGTTTTACTGTTGGCACCGGAACCTATGTTTCAGCAAGTACAAATCCTTTTACCATAACAGGACTAACGCCAAACACGGCATATGAGTTTTATGTAAGAGACAGCTGTGGCATTGCAGATGTTTCAGTTTGGGTAGGCTCAGATAGTGCCACCACAGATTGTAATCCAGTGTCGGCTCCGCTAGTGGAAAACTTTGACGGTACTGCTTGGACCATTGGAGCGGGGCAGAACCCTGGGAATCTGGCAAACTGCTGGCGAAGAGCTCCAGATGCGGGTTATGTATACACTACTGGTCAGAATGGAACACCTACCGGAAACACTGGCCCTGCAGGAGATAATACCTCTGGAACAGGTAAGTTTATATACACCGAGACTTACTTCAATTTTGGAGGCTACAACCCCAATGAAGCAAGTTTGATGACACCTTTGGTAGACCTTAGCACATTGACTTCTCCAGAGTTGAAATTCTATTATCACTTCTTTGGCGCAGATATTACCAAAATGGAAGTAAATGTATTTGACGGCACAAGCTGGACCAATGTACATACCTATAATGGACAAACACAAACAGCTAATGCAGATGCATGGAAAGAACAGATTATAGATTTAATAGCTTTTGCAAACGATACAATCAAAGTAGAGTTTAAGGCTACAAAAGGGGTAGGAAACACAACACAGGCTGATATGGCCCTTGATGATGTTTCTATCGATGAAAAACCACTTTGCCCAAAGCCAGATAGCTTGATGGTTTCTAATCCTACTACCACTAGTTTAGATTTGAGCTGGATTTCAGGTGGAGCAACAAACTGGGTGATTGAATATGGACCTATCGGATTCACACCTGGAGCAGGAACCAAAGTCCATGTTTCTACAAATCCTTATACAGTTACTGGTTTGAGCCCTTCTACGGCTTATGATTTTTATGTGAGAGATAGTTGTGGAGTAGGGGCGATTAGTGATTCTGTCGGGCCTGTTTTTGATAATACTTTATGTGCTCCCATTTTAGCGCCTTATCTCGAAACTTTTGATGGAGCCAATTTTGACCCAGGGCCAGCAGGCTTTGGAGTTGCCGGAACAATAGACGCTTGTTGGACAAGAAACACAGTAGCCACCTATTTTTGGAAAGCAGGGCCGTCCACACCTCAAACTACAGGAACTGGCTCAAGTATTGGAGATCACACTTCCGGGTCAGGCCAATATCTATTTACAGAGTCAGGTGGCTTTTCAGGCCCTCCTTTGAATGCTGAAGCCACCACGCCTGAGATCGACTTAAGTTCATTAACCACTCCTGAGCTTCGCTACTGGTACCATATGTTTGGGCCTAATGTAAATGATCTATATGTAGAAGTTTCAAATAATGGTGGGCTTAATTACACCGCTGTTGACACCTTAAGTGGAAACCAACAAGCTAGCCAGGCAGATGCCTGGAAGGAGGCTATTGTAGATATTTCTACGTATGCAAATGATACCATTATAGTTCGCTTTAGAGCCGAAAAAACCTCGAACGGAAACCAAAGTGATATTTCTATTGATGATGTTCAAATAGACGAAGCACCTTCATGTCCAAAACCAACCAATTTGATTACCTCTAACCCAACGGCAACAACTATTGATTTGAGTTGGACAACTGGAGGAGCAAGCAATTGGCGAATTGAGTACGGCCCTGTTGGATTTACCTTAGGAACAGGAATTCAGGTAAGTGCTGGTTCTAATCCTTTTACAATTACTGGTTTATCTCCCAAAACAGGTTATTGTTTTTATGTACGAGACAGTTGTGGCCTCAATGATTTAAGTGACTGGTCAGTTGTTTCGTGTGATTCCACAGATTGTGGTGTATTCACCGCGCCATGGTCAGAGAGTTTTGATGGGCCTGATTGGGTTTCCGGAGCCGGTGGAGCAAATAATGGGAACGTAATATCCTCATGTTGGTTCAAACCAAATTCGAATAATCCAAACTTTGGAACTCGATCAGGCGGTACTAATTCAAATGGAACCGGGCCTTCAGCCGATATATCAGGAACCGGAAATTACATTTATACAGAGGCTAGTGGTTCTCAGGGAACTGGAGAAATTAGTACACCTCAAATCTTTATTCCATCTACTATTACTAGTCCTCGTTTAACCTTTGGTTACCATATGTATGGTACGGCCATCGACTCTCTTGAAATTCGAATTAGTAGTAATGGTGGAGCCTTTACAAGAATTGGAGGACTAGTAGGAGCCCAGCAATCTGCAAATGGGGATCCGTGGTTATACGAAATAATCGACCTTACTTCATATTCTGGCGATACAGTCCAAATCAAATTCTTGGGTACCAATAGTGGTTTTGCTGGCGATATTGCTGTAGATAGTGTAGTAATTGAGCAGGCACCAACCTGTCCTAATCCTACCAATCTATTGGTGACCACCACAACAGCCGGCTCTGCAACCTTGGCATGGACCACAGGTGGAGCCAGTAACTGGCAAATAGAATATGGGCTTACTGGATTTGCCAATGGAACAGGTACAATTGTAAATGCAGGAACTAACCCTTTTACAGTAACTGGATTATTGCCAAATACAGGTTATGATTTTTATGTGCGTGATAGTTGTGGTGCAACAGATGTAAGCGTATGGAGTTTATTGGCAGATGATACTACTCGCTGTAGTGTTTTTGCTGCTCCTTATTTCGAAAACTTTGATGGTCCTACATTCGTGGTTGGAGGTTCTTTTGCTAATCCGGGTTCTATTGATCCTTGCTGGGAAAGAACTTTTGCCAACAGTTATTTTTGGGCTGTTGAGCAAAACGGAACTTTAAGTGCTAATACAGGGCCTTCGCAAGACCACACCACGGGTGCGGGTAAATTCATGTTTACCGATGGAAATCAAACTCCTCAGAACACGGAACTAAAAACACCAGATATTGATTTAAGCCCACTTAATCATCCTGAACTAAGGTTTTGGTATCATATGTATGGAAACTCAATTAATAAGCTGGAAGTAGACGTATGGAACGGAACTGCCTGGGTAAATGAAACTACCATTAATGGAGCACAGCAAACTTCAAGCAATGACCCTTGGACGGAAGTGGTAGTGAGTTTATCAGCTTATGCCAATGATACCATCCAAGTACGTTTCAATGGATTTAGAGCTGGTTTCCAAACCTCTAATGACATTGCTATAGACGATGTTTGGATAGGAGACTCAACCTCTTGCCAAAGACCTGATTCTTTGATTTTAGTCACAGCTACAAAAACGTCTCTAAATATTTCGTGGGTGAGCTATTCAGGATTAGGCTCTGTAATAAAGTACAGACCTGCCGGGAGTACCGGGCCATTTAGTTTTGCCTCAGTTCTTGGAAACACTACTACACTTAACGGTCTTCTGCCTTCTACTATTTACGAGGTTTTTGTAAAAGATAGTTGTGGTGTTTCTACCACTAGTTTATATACAGCTGGTCAACTGTTTTCTACATTGTGTGGGCCTATTATAGCACCTTGGTCCGAAAACTTTGATGGGGCTGGTTGGGTACCAGGAGCTGGCGCTCAAAATGCTGGTGACCAAATACAGGGCTGCTGGACGCGTTCTACCAATACAGGAAGACGATGGACAACAGGTACGGGCGGAACACCAAGCAATGGTACCGGACCCAATGGAGACGTAAATGGAAATGGTCAATATTTGTACACAGAAGCTAGTATAGGAACCGGGACAACTGAAATTGAATCGCCTCAAATTGTGGTGCCAATGTTTTTGAGCAATCCGGTTTTAGAGTTCTCTTATCATATGTTTGGTAATGGTATTACTTCTTTTGCTATAGAAATTGACAATGGAAGCGGCTATCAAAATGTAAAAACAATTACAGGAGCGCAACAAAACGGCAATGGAGCTGCATGGCTGAATGATACCGTAAATCTAACGGCATTTTTAGGTGATACCATAACGGTGAAGTTTGTTGGTGTAAATACCGCCTTTACCGGGGATATAGCTATAGACGAAATATCGATAAATGGACAAATTACTAATTGTGCAGATCCAGCTTCTATCGTCTTTAGTAATATATCGAGTACTGGAGCCACTATAGGCTGGGTAAGCAACTCAAATATTTCTAATGTGGAAGTAGTACCATCTTCACAGGCTCAAGGTACAGGTACTTTTTACAAGGGTGTAACTTCGCCTCTTAATGTGGTGTCTTTATTACCAGGTACAGCCTATACGGTATACATTAATGATAGTTGTGGGACTACCATAAGCAATTGGATAGACAGCACATTTACCACTACCTCGTGTTTAGCACTTACTGGTGCCATCACTTTTAGCAGTGTTACGGCTACAAGTGTAACAGTAAATTGGACTAGTAACTCTAGTGTTTCTGAAATTGAAGTGGTACCCCAGGGTCAGGCACAAGGAACGGGTACAACGTATACACCTGTAGTTTCTCCTTATGTAGTAAATGGATTAAACCCCAATACACAGTATGTGTTTTACATACGTGATTTATGTGGAGCCAACTCTAGTGGATGGATCCAAGATTCTACAACCACTTCAAACTGTCCTGCAGTAGTGGCGGTCTTTGTAGCCAACGAAAATCTTTTGAGTGTAGCTTTTAACTCATCGGGTACTTTGGGTGCTGATACTTTGAATTGGACTTTTGGAGATGGAAATGGAACTATGGGCCCAAGTCCTACACATGTATATTCCACACCCGGTACGTACATGGTTACGCTCATAGCAAGCAATGGTTGCGGCAATTCGGATACCACGACCATGAGTATCACTATTTGCGATTCGTTGCTGGCCGATTTTGCGTATAACCAAATTTCGGGGCGTGAGTACAATTTTGATGCTTCAGGTTCAGTAGGGGCTATCTCGTATAGATGGGATTTTGCGGGAGCACATGATACTACAGGAGTTACCACGGTGTATGAGTTTACTAGTTCGGGTACCAAAACGGTTACCCTTTGGGTATATAATTCCTGTGGTGATAGTGTCTCAGTTTCTAAAAACATAACTGTTTGTTTGCCCGCTATTGCCAAGTGGACCTACAATATTATTAGCACCACAAGTGCCGGTATGAATGTGCAGTTTGATGGTTCGGCTACCACCAATGCTACTTCTTATGAATGGGATTTTGGAGATGGCTCAGCAAAGGTTACTGGCCAAGTAATGCCAACGCATTTATACCTAACACCAGGTTTGTTTTATACAGTAACTTTAAAAGTGACCAATTCGTGCGGTGAAATCAATATCAGCAAATTGAAATTGAGTCAAATGGTTGGGCTAATTGAAATAAAGACGGCCAGTAATGTGCTGTTGTATCCTAATCCGGCTAAAAACCAAGTTAGTATAGAGTGGGATGCACTGCAATATGATGTAAAAGAACTTAAGGTGGTAGATCTGCACGGAAAGCTATTAAGTAGCCAAAATATAGATAAGGATGTAAATGGACACTTTGAGCTAAACATCTCAAACTTACCTGATGGTCAATACATAATTCAATTAGTAACGGATAAAGGAATAATTAGAAGAAATCTGCAGATAAAATAGCATGTAAGGTGCAAGAAGTAGTGTAGTATTAATGGTTACAAAAAATGAATTTGAGGACTTATTAATCCGCCATTACTTTCTATTATTGCAAAAGTTAATTCAACATTAATAAAATTGATTTAAATGAATAGAGTAAAAATAATATCAGCGTTATTGGTAGTCTTAGGATTATCAGGCTGCTACCCAAAGGGAGCCGAGTACGCTGATGACCTTGACTTGGTAGCTACCATTAAAGGGAATGATGTCGATTATGACAAGTATCAAACTTATTTTCTAGCCGATACGGTGATGTTTGTAAAAGACAACGAATCGGACGTACTAAGACCAGGTTTGCAAGATTTGATTCTCAATCAAATTGCATCTAATATGAATGCTTATGGATGGACAAGGATTTCAAATCCTGCCATCGATACTGGTGCAGCGCTTATTACAGCTACTGTTATCAATACTACTCAGGTTGTTTCTGGTGGCTGGTGGGGCTACTGGGGTGGCTGGTGGGGCGGATACTATCCTCCCGGAGGCGGTTATTACCCCGGGTACCCTGGCGGATGCTGCTATACTTATTATGAATATACCACTGGTAGCTTGGTGGTAGATATGATAGACCCAAGCGATAGTGGAAACGGAGGACCAGGCTTACAGCCATTACCATTGCTTTGGGGTGGTGTTGCCAATGGCTTAGTTACTGGTTCTGATCAATCTATAAATATTAGGGTACAGAAAGGTATTAATCAAATGTTTTGGGACTCACCTTACCTAGATAAAAACTAAGAAATGAAAAGATTATATATTATAGCAATAGCAGCGTTTAGCATGATTGTGATGACTGCAAAGCCTGTACAAGCGCAAGAAGGAAATACTATGGGTATTTTAAATTACTCTATGTCTGTACCTGTAGGCGATATTACTGATTATGTAAATGACTTTAGTTGGAGGGGATTTAACCTTGACGTTCGTTATTTTGTTAGCGATTTTGTTTCTTTTGGTGTTGTTAGTGGTTGGAATGTATACAACTCTTCTAGTGAGGGAAATATAAGTGAAGTATTTACTATAAATGATGCACAAGTAACCATCACTGGTAAGCAATACAGGTTTTTAAATGTTGTTCCAATTTTGGCCACAGCATATTACTACCTAGAAGCCGAAGGAATGGTGAGACCTTATATAGGGGCAGGTATAGGTGGATACTATGTTGAGTCAAATACCGAAATGGGACTTTATTCTGTAACTGATTCTCACTTTCAATTTGGATTGGCGCCTGCTATAGGAGTGCTAATTCCAGCTGGTTATTCACATATTAATATGGGGTTAACCTACAATCAGGCATTTGGTACAAGCAATGCTGAAGGTGTAGGTACGTTGAATTTTAATTTTGGAATCGCTTGGGGTTTAGACTAAGCGCATTCAACTCATAAAAAAAGGCTCGTTGTACAATGTACAACGAGCCTTTTTCTTTTTTAGGGCAGTACCAGATTTACATTCTAATAAGCGTGCTGGCCCAGGTAAATCCGCTACCGAATGCCGCCATACAAAGCAAATCTCCTTCTTTCACCTTTCCTTGTTCCATAGCTTCGCTAAATGCTATAGGAATAGAAGCTGCTGTAGTGTTACCGTATTTCTGAATGTTGTTGAAAACCTTATCATGTCCCAATCCCATCGATTTTTGGATAAACTGACTGATACGCAAGTTGGCCTGATGCGGTATTAGCATATCAATATCAGTAGGTTTATAGCCTGTAGCGGCCAAAGCTTCTTCTATGACCTCTTTAAATCTTGTAACAGCGTGCTTAAAAACAAAGTTCCCATTCATGTAAGGATAGTAGGAAGTATCGCTTTCATCATTTTCCGCAATCATCTTATCCACCCAATGAGATGTGCTTGGACCAATTAAGGCTAGTTCTTTAGCATGTACGCCTTCAGAGTGCAAATGTGTAGTAAGAACTCCTTTGCCCTCTTGGGTAGTAGGCTGCATAACTACAGCACCTGCACCATCGCCAAAAATTACCGAAACGCCACGACCACGTGTTGTTTTGTCTAGTCCGCCACTGTGGTTTTCCGAACCTATCACAAGAACGTTTTTGTAGGTTCCAGTTTTTATAAACTTATCAGCAATAGATAATGCATAGATAAATCCAGAGCATTGGTTACGCACATCCAAAGCACCAACTTCAGCAATACCTAATTGCTCTTGAACCTGAACTCCAGGCCCTGGGAAATAATAGTCAGGGGATAGGGTAGCGAATATGATAAAGTCTACATCGGCAGGTGTAATACCCGCTTTGGCTATTGCCTTTCTGGCTGCTTTAGTACCCATTGTAGAAGTAGTTTCTCCAGTTTTTGGGTCTATCCATCTTCGTTCTTGAATTCCTGTTCTTTCTTGAATCCAGGCATCATTGGTTTCCATCATCCCGGCTAAATGGTCATTGGTCACCACATTATCTGGCACATAGTGTCCGTAGCCAGCTATTTTCGAATTAATCATTGCGTGTTCTTTTATTGATTGAGGTTAGAATCGTGTTTAAAGGTAGTCCATAAAATAGTCAGTTACCTTCTGCATAAGGTGTATTCGTTCTTTACCGCGCACGTTATGCTCATGCATTGGGTACATAAAGTAATCTACTTGTACGCCTTCTTTTATGGCTTTTTGCACATACAGTTGCGAATGTTGCCACACTACTACAGGATCACTTGTGCCATGAATGATTAGGAGTTTGCCATCTAAATCGCTTACGTAATTTAATAGGTTACTGTTTTTATAGCCATCAGGATTTGACTCTGGAGTGCCCATCATGCCCTCGGTGTACATTACTTCGTATAGGCTCCAGTCTATTACAGGTCCGCCTGCTACACAAACCTTAAATACACCTGGTTTACGAGTCATCAGACTCATTGACATAAAGCCACCATAGCTCCAGCCGTGTATTCCTATACGCTCAGCATCCACATACTTTTTAGCTCGTAAATACTCAATACCAGTCAGCTGATCTTCCATTTCTACTGTACCAAGCTGGTGATAGGTATTTTGCTCCCAAGCGCTACCTCTATTTCCTGAGCCTCTATTATCTAAGGTCCAAACAATGTAGCCGCGTTGAGCCATGTATTGATACCAAAGATTTCCACCGCCACCCCAGGTGTTGCGCACCATTTGAGCGTGTGGACCGCCATACAAATAAACAACTACGGGATACTTTTTGGTAGAGTCAAAATCGGTGGGGTAGTACATTCGGCAGTACAAATCGCCTCCATCATTATCCTTTATAGAAAACAATTTCATTTCACCCATTTTGTAGTCGCTCAATGGGTTTTTAGAGTTTATCAACTCTATTGAATATTCAAACGAAATACCGTGTACTTCACTTCTCCAAGGTATAGTGGTGCTAGTAAAATTATCAATAAAGAAATTTCCGCTAGGGCTAAGGGTTGTCATGTGGGTTCCGTCACCATCGGTCAATCTCTTAACCATTCCTTTTTTAAGTGAAACACTATATAAATCCCTGTTTAAAGGACTAACCCTAGTAGAGGTGAAAAACGCATTTAAACCGGAAACATCAAATCCCTCAAAATTGGTTACTTCCCAGTTTCCATCTGTTAATTGCTTTTGCAACTTTCCTTTAGTATTATATAAATACAAATGATTAAAACCCGTACGGCTGCTTTCCCACACAAACATATCATTGCGACCCGTTACAAAATGAATGGGCTGAAGAGGTTCTACGTACTTATCACTTTTTTCTTCAAAGAGTACTTTATCTAGTTCTCCCGTTGATACATCGTAACGCTTTAGTTCTAAGTGTTTTTGCTCTCTATTAAGGTGTGCAATATAAAGGCTTTCATTATCAGGGCTCCAGGCCAAATTAGTTAGGTATTGTGAGTTGGGTTCGCCAGTTTTTAAAGTAACGGTTTTATTAGTTTCCGTATCATATATTCTAACTTCAAGCTTTTCTGTTTTGCTTGTTCCAGCCATTGGGTATTTTATAAAATCTACAGTAGCAGGAGTAGTGTTCCAGTTTACTATAGGATAGTCCTCCACATCAGATTCATCCTTTACATAGTAGGCCAGCTTTTTTCCGTCAGGGCTCCAAAAAGTTCCTTTGTAAATTCCAAACTCTGACCTCGAAACCGTTTGTCCACTGATGATATCCTTATTCTCGTTTTCGTTGACTATTAGCGTTTTATTTCCAGCCAGGATATATAGGTTATTGTCTCTTGTATAAGCGATATAACCCGTTCCGTCTGCTTCATCACGGTTGGCTGCATTTTTTTCCAATTCCAAAGAATCAGAGTGAGCTAAGCTTTTTTTATCAATGTTGTAGGTATAAATGTTTTGATTTTGTTCAAATGAAAACACATTGGCGTTGGTCCACTTGATACTTGGAAAGCGAGTGAGAGCCTTACCACTTAAGGATTGAAACTTTGAGCTAAGGTCAGTTAAGTTCAATTCCGATTTAGAATCTGATCCTGCACTGGCAATCACTAATTTGCTATCCTTTCCTTTTCCTTCTACATAGCTGTATTGGTCCAGTCCTTCTATCCATTGCAGCTGTGCCAACCTTTCGGGAGCCAATGTGCTGCGCTCACCCAATACCGCTTCTTCCATGGTAAAGGTTTTTTCTTGAGCTAATAATAACGTGGAACTAAAGGCTAGGAGTAGAATGAAGAATTTGTTCATCGAGTCTAAGTAATTTTTGAATAGGGCAAATGTACAGATTGCGAGATTTTAAAAAGTCTCAAATCAAATACCAAGAGGAAATTCATGGAAAGAGTGCCATTTTTTACCATCGTGCTTTAGCAAATGAAAACTGCTAACTTCAAAACTAGCGTGAAACTCTTTGTCTTTAAATTCCTCCCAAGCCAATTGAAAGTTTTGCTTTTTCAAATCGCGGAAAGCCAAGGTAATGTGGGGATGATACGCCTGAGACTTGTAATTGGCATTATGCAGTTTTAAATCTTTACGACATACTTCACCAACACCTTTTTGAGTTTCAATTAAAGCCTTATTGGGAGTTACAGCTGTGTAAATTACCCTTGGAGTAAAAGCTGAAAAACCATCTAATTCTACTTGAAAGGAAGTTTGCTTTTGCGCAAAATCCTGAAGCTTGCGCTGCATTAAATCCTCCTTTTTTGGATTATACCTAAAAGGCATATGGAGAGTTATATGAGCAGGAGAGTTAAGCGAAGCCTTAGATTCATACTGCGACTTAAAATATTCCTTTAGCTTAAAGAGCTCATTAGCTAATGGTTCGGGTGGAATAATAGCTATGAAATATTGCTCTTGATTTTTTGAGCTCATGGTGTTGATTGGTTTTACAAACAAAATGTAGGCAGGGCTTAAAAGTATTATTTTGTTTAATAGGGATCCTATAGATGCAGGCTTGTAATCGTTTCCTGAATTTTCATCATACATTTTAACTTTACTTTGCCCGTGATTTTGGGGATTAATTAAATATTAACCTGATTAAATATGATTGTTTCAAAGGGGATAAGTCTAAAAAGAATGCTGAACTGGTCATTCCATCACATGATATGGCTATTGGCCATGATGACCATTATTTCGGCACTGTATTATTATAAGATTATCTCATTCTCCATTCCGTGGTTGCCTGTTTCTGTATTTGGAACGGCAGTAGCTTTTTATGTG
>JAUICR010000071.1 GCA_030427785.1 Bacteroidia bacterium
CCTCGATGTCGGCTCGTCACATCCTGGGGCTGGAGAAGGTCCCAAGGGTTGGGCTGTTCGCCCATTAAAGTGGCACGCGAGCTGGGTTCAGAACGTCGCGAGACAGTTCGGTCTCTATCTATTGCGGGCGTTAGAAATTTGAGGGGGGCTGACTTTAGTACGAGAGGACCGAGTTGGACAGACCTCTAGTGTACCTGTTGTGGCGCCAGCTGCATCGCAGGGTAGCTATGTCTGGAAGAGATAAGCACTGAAAGCATATAAGTGCGAAACTCGCCCCAAGATGAGATTTCTTTTAAGGGTCGTTCGAGATGAGGACGTTGATAGGCTACAGGTGTAAAGGCGGTAACGTCATAGCCGAGTAGTACTAATTACCCGTTAGCTTTCTAATATGAAGTTTTATGTATTTTCTGTCAATATGTTTTAAATTATTAAAAATTTATGGTGACTATAGCGGTGGGGATCACCTTTTCCCATTCCGAACAGAGTAGTTAAGCCCACCTGCGCAGATGGTACTAGAGTAATTTCTGGGAGAGTATGTCGTTGCCAATTTTAGAAGCCTTATTGTGATTTCACAATAAGGCTTTTTTTTTGTTTAATGGTTCAAATTTTACCAATATTAGCAGTATGGTTTGTTTACGCAGATATGTTCTCTTATTTGGTTTATTGATACTACATGTGGTGGGTATACGGGCTCAATTAGGGCAGCAACTAACGTCTAGTCCTACACCAAAATTTAGCCATCAGTATACCTTTGATAATAGCGATAGGTATTACTTTATAGATACAACATTTAATAACCTGTATTGGTACCATCAATTTAATAATCAAGGTGAGGACTTGTTTGATTATGTTGTTCTGGGTAGCATGGGTACTCCTGCTAACTTATTAACTATTCCTAAAAGGATTGGGTTATGGGATTACTATCAACAAGGAGCTTACCAACCCTATATGCAATCTCATAATGATATTCCTTATTATCAGGTGAATTCACCAATAACTGAGGGAAAGTATTGGAAGGGGTATGACAGAGGGCAAAGTTTTAACATTTATCATACCCAGAATATAACCAAGAACTGGAATGCCATGATTGGGTATAATAGGTTGAATGATCTCGGGTTTTATACTCACAATAGAAATATTAAGTCCAAGTTTACCGCTAGTATGAGGTATGATGCAGCTAAGGGTGGTTATTCTGGTAAAGCCCACTTTTATAATGAGAAAATGTCAATCGATGAAAATGGAGGCCTTGTAAATGATTCTAGTTTATCCGACCCTGTGGATAGAGTATTGATACCTGTTAATCTGCTAAATGACAGCCGGCTTATAAAGAACTTAGGCCTGTATGTAGATCAAAAGGTGAATCTTCTCGAGTTGTTTGGTGTACTAGGCAATGACTCTGTACAAGATGCTAAAGAAAAGGATAGTGTTAGAACTAATTCTATAGCTATCGGTCATAAGTTTCAAATGGACAAAAGATCAAATAGTTATACGGGGTATGCGGATGTGGGATATTATGAAAATTATTATTATCAAACGAAAGGCGAGTATATTGACACCTCTGGATATAAAACTTTTGCCAATTCGATTTATTTGCGTACCGATTTGGGTCGTACTTCCATCTTTACACTTGAAGTGGGCGTGAAAAATTTAGTTACTCGTTATGGGGGAAGGAACTACGATTTAAGCGGAAGCAACTGGGGCTTAAGTAGCTTAATAGCTGGGAATATATCTGATAGAATATCAGTAAATGGATATCTGGATTATATCGCAACAGGCCCACTGAAAGAATCGTTGGATGCAAGATTTTCGGGTGAATTAAAAATAGTAAAAGGCTTAAAGGTCTTTGGTGGCTACAATGTGTTATCAAATTATCCCGAGTTTTTTAAGGGCTTATACTATTCGAATAATTTTATTTGGAATGAGAGCTTTAGTAAGGAGCTAACAAATGAGGTGGTGGCAGGCTTGAAGTGGGGCGTAAGTAATAGATTTGAGGTGAAAAACATGATTTATAATAATCATGTATACTTCAATGAAAACTCGAAACCTGTTCAATCTGATAAAAGCTTGAATGTGTTACGACTAAAGCTTATTCAAAATTTTAAATTTTGGGGTTTTGTTCATCAGGATAACCAGGTGTATTATCACCTAGAAAGTGGGGCAACGGAAATAATGCCTTTGCCAGAAGTGGTAACCAGGAACTCATTATATTTTGAGTTTCATTTGTTTGATCGGGTTTTGAAGTGCATTAGTGGGGTGGAGATGAAATATTACACATCATACTTATCACCATCCTATAACCCTGCTATTGGTAGATTTTACGTGGCCAATGAACGGGAGATTGGCAACTATCCTGTTTTTGATGTGTTTATTAATTTCAAACTTCGTTCAGCAATGATTTTTTTGAAATATGAACACGTGAATGAAGGAATGAATGGATACAATTATTTTGGTGCAGTGCACTACCCAATTCCAGATAGAGTTCTAAGATTTGGATTAACCTGGAGATTTTTTAACTAAGTTTTTTGTTTTTGCTTTTTGGCAGCCGGAAACAAAATGTTATTTAAAATAAGACGATAGCCCGGAGAATTTGGATGCAGCTCCAGCTCAGTTTTAGGATCACCTACACGGTGTTGATAGTCTTCCGGATCATGACCTCCATAAAACGTCCATGTACCTTTACCCAATTCACCGTGGATATATCTAGCCTCCCCGGCAGATTTAAGTTCTCCCATAATCAGTACATCTGATTTTATCAAACTTTTGTTAAACGCTGTAGTTTGCCCCATAAATCCCTTCACAATATTTGTGTGATTTTGGCACAGCATAGTAGGCACTACATCCCACTTAGCTGAAAATTCAAATAGGCTAAAAAAGTCATTTTGCGGATTAACTTTTCTGCTTTCGGTCACGTCAATGTTTGAAAATTCATATCTATTAGGATCCTTAACCAAGGTAAAATCTTTAAAGGCAATGGTTTGGCTGTAATCGAGTTTATTCTGATAATTTGGCTCTGAAGGATCTCCGTCAAACATGGGTTCACAAATGTCAACTCCTGCAGCGCTTAAGGCAATGTCATAACTATCAGTAGCGGAGCACATGGCAAACAAAAAACCACCGCCTATTAAGTATTCCTTTATTTTTTCGGCCACGGCCAGCTTTTGTTCACTTACTTTGGTAAAACCCATAGATAAGGCCTCAGCCTCGGCTTCCTGCTTTTGTTGGATATACCAAGGCGCATTTCTAAAGGCGTAATAAAATTTTCCATATTGTCCCGTAAAGTCTTCGTGGTGGAGATGCAGCCAATCATACCTTGGCAGTAAATTATCTAGAACCTCTTTGTCGTATATAAGATCATAGGGTATTTCCGCGTACGTCAATACTAACGTAACAGCATCGTCCCAGGGAAGTTTGGTTTTGGGCGAATACACGGCAATTTTTGGAGCTTTTTCAAGTTTCACAACTTCCATGTTTACCGAGGGGCTGCTAATTTGGTTTCGGATATCTTGTGCCTGTGCTATTGAAATTATTTCGAAAGAAACATTTCTAATTTGACATTCCAGCTTAATGGTATTGTCATACGGAATCAAAAAACTTCCACCTCGGTAGTTTAAGAGCCATTCAACTTCCACCTCCTGAGCTAAAACCCAATACGCTATTCCGTACGATTTCAAATGGTTTTTTTGCTCATTTTCGCCCATAGGCAGCAAAAGATAATTGGCCATCATAGCATTTGATAAGCCAACAATTAGTACTAAAAAAAATACTCTAAAACGGGTCTTCATCATAAGGTCCTTCATCATCTAAAAAACTTGAGGTATTCATTTTAGACTCTACCATTACTGGGCCATAATCTTCGTTGGTTTCTAAATCAGCAAATTTGGCCAACGTATTTTTAAATCGTAGCCTAACGTTGTCAAGACCACCATTTCTGTGTTTTGCAATAATAAATTCTGCCTGGCCATCACAAGGTGTACCATCAGCCCATTCAGTCATATCATAATACTCGGGGCGGTATATAAATGAAACTATATCGGCATCTTGCTCAATAGCACCAGATTCACGTAAATCAGATAAAAGCGGACGTTTGTCTCCTCCACGCGTTTCTACAGCTCTACTTAATTGAGATAAAGCAATAACCGGTACGTTTAGTTCTTTGGCTATACTTTTAAGCGAACGAGAAATAGTACTGATTTCTTGTTCGCGATTTCCACCGCCTTTGCTCTGGCCGCCTACAGTCATCAGCTGTAAATAATCAATAATAATAAGACTTACGCCATGTTGTGCTACTAGTCGCCTACACTTGGCGCGTAAATCAAATACACTTAAAGCAGGTGTATCGTCTATAAAAAGCGGTGCATTTTCTAAGGTTTTCACCTTCGTCAAAAGCTCCTGCCATTCAGAATCAGTTAAATTTCCTTTTCTAAGCTTTTCTGAGCTTAACTCAGTTTCGCTCGAAATCAAACGAGTAATAAGCTGTACAGAAGACATCTCTAGCGAAAACACTGCAACGGGCGTTTTATGGTCTACCGCAATGTTTCGGGCCATAGAAAGTACGAAAGCTGTTTTTCCCATACCAGGTCGTGCTGCCAGAATCACAAGATCGGATGGCTGCCACCCTGCCGTAACCCTGTCTACCATAGTAAACCCAGAAGGCACCCCACTGAGTCCCTCTTTGTGTGAGATTTCTTCAATCTTTTGAATTGCCTCCTTAATTAAGTCCTTAGCCGATTCATAATTTTTTACAATATTACCATGCGCCACTTCAAATAACTCCTGCTCAGCTTGGTCTAGTAATTCAAAAACATCTGTGGTTTCATCAAAAGCCTGATTAATAATACGCCCGGCAAGGCCAATCATTTCTCGCTGAATATGCTTTTGCACAATTACCCTTGCGTGAAACTCGGAATGGGCCGAAGAAGATACTCTTTGACTAAGTTGAATAAGTTTATATTCATTGCCAACAGCCTCTAGTTCTCCATTTTTCCTTAGATGGTTAGCCACTGTAAGGATGTCTACTGGCTGGCTTTCTCCAAACAAATGCTTAATGGCACCAAAAATTAATTTATGCTCATCTTTGTAAAAGCTCTCAGGATTTAAAATATCGATTACCTGATTTATAGCAGAATTATCGATGAGAATGGCGCCAATAATAGCTTCTTCAAATTCTATAGCTTGTGGTGGAATGCGACCTTTTTCTAATTCAATAACATTTCTATCCTTGTTTTTTTTAGGGTTAAATGATTGGTTTTGTTTTTGTTCCATGGATAAATGTGCCGAATTAAACATTAAAAAAGGGGGCTTCAAATTTAAGAAATGAAGGGGGTCTTATGGCTATGAAGAAATTTATTTATCCACTATTTGCGCTTTTGTTGCTGCTGGTTTTAGCTTGTAAAAAACAAAACGAAATTTACCCTGACCTTAGTCTATTAGAGCCTTATCAAAATCAATCATTTGACTTCGGAGATACTATTTTTATCAAACTAACCTGTACAAACTGTGAAGGCCTGCCCGAAGTGCATCTTTTGTATGGAGCTACCATCGTGGGGCTTTCTAAGTACATTGCAACAGGTAATGACGGAAGTTTGAATTTCCAGATAATTTTGAATGAGCCTAATCTTCAATCAGGCCAATATACGGTGCGGGCCATTGGGTACAACGGTGCTAACAGTTCAGCGGATTTTCAAAACATAAACTACAAGGCCCTTGAAAGAGAATTGGTAGGCATCTCCTTGCTGTCAGGAAGTTCAGGTAGTACCACCATAGGACAGTTTAATTTTGGAAGCCCAATAGTTTACCAAGCTTTAGGTTATAAAGCACGGCTACTGTCTTCCAACTCCAGGCAAAAAACATTGGTATCAGCTTCGGCTAGCACTGGTATGTTGCTAGGCTTAAGTCAAGGTGATTTAACTCAAAAATATCAACTACCCAATCCATCTTTGCCAGGTTTAGGTCAATATCAAGTTTTGTTTTCTCATGACGATTTGGTTTTTGTGTTTCAATATGACGGGGAAGTTTTGGCAATAAATGGTGCCGGGCAAACGCAGCGATCCTACAGTTTGCCTCAAAATAAAATTGCTGTGTGTGCATCTATGGGAGATGCGGGTATGCTAGTAGGCAGCAAGGAAGAGGTTGGTCAAAATTATATGTTGCATTTACTTAATCCGCAAAATGGTTTTGTTGTAAAGCAAGTTGCTATACCCGGCCAAGCACTGTCGATGTGTTATGTAGGCAGTCATCTGTATCATTTGCTTTATAAAAAGGCTGGTAATATGTACCTGGCAGAGTATAATTCGGAAAGTAATAAGTTCACAACCATTACAAATATTGGCAACGAAAAAGCAAACGTAATTGTTGGCTTGGGTCAAGCAAAAAGTATAATAGCCACAGAAAACAAAATATTGGTTTACGATCCACAACAAACTACTATGCCTACAGAGTTGTATGGTTTTGGGGCCACCGATGTACAGTATAATACCTTAAACCAGGATTTATATTTAGCTATAGGCACGCAGGTGCTTGTGGGTAAACTAGGAGCGGTGCCAAACCAAATAATTAATGCGGCAGATTCAATTTTTAAGATAGCGTTGGTTTATAATTATTGAAATGTCGGTTTTTAAAATTGGGTATATTTAGCAATACTTAACCAAATAAAAACAACCAAAGCAAGATGAATAGATTGGAAATTAATCCGAAAAAAGTTGCCCGATTTCTTTACGTTTCCATTGCATTTTTGTCTGTCCTGCATATAGCAAATTTGGTTCTATACTTTTGGATAGATGATCCTGAAACTTTTGATTTTGTACAATTAATTGACTTTGATTACGAAGAGAATTTGCCCACCACCTTCTCATCCCTATTATTTTTTATTAATTCTTTGCTCTTGCTTTTTATCTGGAAGAATGAGAAACGCATTAAAGGAAAAGACAAAGTTCAGTGGCTGGGATTGAGCGTCATCTTTTTGTATTTAGGTTTTGATGAGAGTGCAAAAATCCACGAGAACCTAGGCGATATCATTGATTTGTACATAGAAGCAGAAGGCTACCTTTATTTTCCGTGGTTTATAGGATATCTTTCCATCCTGGCGGTTTTAGTAGTTCTGTATTTCCCCTTTTTTCTACGCTTAGGTAAAAAAACCAAAATCAAGTTTGTGGTAGCTGCAGTTGTGTTTGTAACAGGGGCTGCCGGATTTGATATTATAAGCGCCAACGAGGCCTACGAAAATGGTACCGAAACTATTTTGTACAGTGTACTTTACACCATAGAAGAGTTGATGGAAATGATTGGACTGGTTCTGTTTACAACGGCCTTGCTTGAGGTAATAAGAGAAAGAGAAATTTCTATTAATGTAAAATAAGTCACCATTCATTTCTTAGGCTTTTTCAAATCTTCCTTGAAGGCAAATCTTGTCACAGTACCTTTGTGCCTTATTCCATTGGGGAGAAATTTTATATGTAATTATTTATGAGACAAAAATTATTAGTTGGTTGTGTGGTGATTTTAGCTAGCATAACCTTAAGCAATGCGCAAAACTTGTGGTCGCCAGATTCTTTGAATTTTTTGCCAACAATGGATACTTCGTCTAGCACGCAAATTTTGCCACTATATAATCCTAGCTCAAAAGCAATTTTCGTTTTAGATATTGACTTTTTTGATTTGTACGCTGATAAGCCTTTTGCCGTGCAGGACACAGCCTTTACCGTTTTGCCACAAGATACTTATAAGGTGGCCGTTACATTTAGGCCAGAGCATAATGTATATCATAATATGGCATTGGTTGTACGAACCAATTCGGGTTTTGGAAGCCTTAGTATTGCATTGGCCGCACAAGGGGTATTTAGCAATAGCTATTACGCCACCACGCAAAACCTTACCGAACAAGCATTAAAAGTAGCACTTAAAGCCAGGCTTGGACAAGGCTATAATTCTTTGGGATACAATACCGCTAGAGACAACATGTTTATGAGTATTGATAATCAAAAAAACAACGGGCAAGGAGCATCGGTTAATACCCTAGAGTGTATCTATACCGGAACCCAAATTACGGGCTATGCCAACAGGTCTGCAGCTCAAAACGGTAGCCCCGCATTTAATACTGAGCACACTTATCCTCAGGGGAAATTCAATAGTAATGAGCCTATGAAAAGTGATATTCACCACCTATTCCCTACCACCAATAGCTCCAATAGTGAAAGGGGAAATAAGCCTTTTGGCAATGTGGGTAGTGCGAGTTGGACTGTAGGAGGCTCTAAAAGTAACTCGAGTACCTTTGAGCCACGAGATAGCCAAAAGGGTGCAAGTGCAAGAGCGATGATGTACTTTGTACTAAGGTATCAGGATTATTCTAGTTTTTTCAAAAATCAAGAAACCGTCCTGCGAAATTGGCACGATCAATTTCCACCTGACGCAATAGATAGCGCCAGAAATGAAGATATTTTTTCACTTCAAAATAATAGGAATCCCTTTGTTGATTATCCACAATTTGTAGAGCGAATTACCTCCCTGGTGAGCGCTACACCTGCACCTATAGTACAAAGTATATATTCCAGTGAGGACACCATCAGTTTAGGTATAGGAAACGGAAGACACACTTATTCCTATGTGGTGTATAATAATGGAAATTCTCCTGTAGTACTTTCAGGATTTGCGCTAAGCGATACTAGTTTGCATTTTGTAAGTGGAAATCCGGGGGCTATTACTCTTGCTCCTCAAACTTTTCAAAACATACAGATAAGTTTTAGCGCTGCTGCAAATTATTTTGATACACTTTCGTATACCACAGATGTAAACGGAACAACCACGTATACTATCCCTGTAATTTCTGGTGTTCCCTTGTCATTAACCCAAACAGCCACAACCCACATCAATGTTTATCCTAACCCTACAAATGGGAGGTTTAAGTTAGAGGTGGATCCAGATCATGTCTCTAAACTACTACTATATGATGTGCATGGAAAAAGCTATGCTGTAAAGATGAATGCGAATCAAATCATTGATGTCTCTCATTTGGCATCAGGCGTATATTGGTTGAAAGTACAAACTCGAAATAATGAGTATGCCACAATAAAAATTGTGAAACAGCCCTAAAGGATAAAAAAAACCGATTCAATTGAATCGGTTTTTTTGTGTTCTATTTTATTATAGCTAATTAGTAAATGAGGGCTAAGTTTCTGTTGCCATTGGAATACCAGTTTGTAGGAGTACCGGTCATTGCCCAAGAAGCAAAGTCATAATATACATTTACTATATCTTTTTTCTCAACAGGCCAGTCGTATGAATCTAAAGGTGTTTCTATAGCCCAAGGTATGTTGTTAGCATTTATATAGTTGTTTCCTGCAGAAGGATAAGAAGAAGCATCATTTGCAGTTCCAAACAAGGTGAGGTCAGCTAAGGCAGTAGGGTTATGCCAAGGTAAATGAACTTCAGCACCTCTTACTCCATCTCTAATAAGGAATGGGTCAATTTCTAGCACATCTGTAATTGTTTGAGGATTTGCGAAAAGTACATTCACTGTAATGGTATCTGCGTATCCTATACCAGGTGTTAGATTAGGATTGTTTTTTACGGTATTAAAAAATGCACCTGCTGAAGTATAAATAGCAATGTCTTTCCAGTTTTCGTACACTATAATAACAGCGCTTGTCTGTCCAGCTTCAGTACCGTTTGATTCTATTACCGTGTAGTTTTGCGGATTAGTATAAGAGCTAGTTACTTGGGCTACATCAGTGGCTGAAACGGTAGGTAGTGAAAATCCAAAACCATTTTTGAAAGAAGCTCCGGCTGCACGTAATACAAATTTGTACTCAGCCCCAATTACATCACCGTTTTGATCCAAATCTAGTGCTGTGTTACGGTCAATTACCTTGTCGTTAAAATCAAAATCACCGGTGGCGGGCCATAAGTCTTCCCATGCATAAGAGCCATAGGTGTTTTTTCCTGGGATATAAACAATGTCACATTTTGTTGGGTCATTAGGAAACGCGTCATCTTGATCACAACATCCATCACCATCAGTGTCAGTACAAGGGGGTGGAGGTGTATTACCACATGCTGCTCCATTGCCATCAGTATAGGCTACAACTGTAAATGGACCTGTAACTAATCCCAAAATATCTACTGAACAGGATGTGTGAATTTCATATCTGGTGCCATTCACCTCTAAGAATGTTTTAGCTCCAAATCTTCCTTTAAAATCGAAGCCATTAAACACAACAGTAGAGCCTGGCGCTACATTTGGCATACTGTATAGAAAAGGTCCAGATTGTCCACCAGTTCCTTTGTCGTATACATCTATTGTTTGAGTGCTAGTGCCATTATAAACTACTGTAAAACTTTGCATTTTTCCATCACAGGGGCAGCTTGAGCCACCACCTCCGGTAGACCCTTTCGATCCTTTGGAACCCTTTGAACCTTTCGACCCTTTAGAACCCTTGGAGCCTTTCGATCCTTTGGAACCCTTAGACCCCTTAGAACCTTTCGATCCCTTAGACCCTTTAGAACCCTTGGAGCCTTTCGATCCCTTAGATCCTTTTTTTCCACCTTTCTTAGCCATTGCATTGTTTCCAAGGCTCACCGCTACATTTTCTGAAATTCCATTTACCTGAAGGGTAACAGATTCTTCCGACTTAGCTAATTGGAAATACAACTTAGAAGATTCGGTAACATGCATTACCCGCGAAACAATTAAATTTCCTTCTGAATCAAGGACTTTAACGACTTGTTTGTTAGCAGAAGGAGAAGCATATTGAGAGAGGTCAAGAGTGACTGTTCTATCCAATTTCCAGCTAATATTTGCTGGTGCTTTTAAGTCTGCCGTACTAGTAACTCCGTAAGAGTTACCATTTGTTGATTGACTTTGATCTTTGTTACACGATGCCAATATTAGGACCATCGATAGACAAAGAATACTGAGGTTTTTCATGGTTATTTATTTTTAGATTAAACTAGTCCTAAATAACCTTGCCTAAGTGATAAGTTTTTGAAAATGAACAGCTTGAATTAACGTGATTTCAATAGATTATTCCAAAAAACGGAATGTTGTTTTATTCTGGTAATCACAGTGTGGGATACGGATTACTCCTCATATACTCCCATTTTACAAAACTTGTTGATTCTTTGCTGAATACGTTTTTCAGGATCAATTTTTTGGAGGCGCTCAATTTGTTTAAGAATCTCAGATTTTACTGTTTCAAACATTTCGTTTGGATTATTGTGTGCTCCCCCTAGTGGCTCCTTAATAATCCCATCAATAAGTTTGTTTTTCAGCATATCTTCAGCCGTAAGTTTAAGTGCTGCTGCTGCTTGTTCTTTATAATCCCAAGTGCGCCACAAAATGGTGGAGCAATTTTCGGGTGAAATTACCGAGTACCAAGAGTTTTCGAGCATCAAAACTTTATCTCCAACTCCTATTCCGAGTGCACCACCTGATGCTCCTTCTCCTATCACAATACAAATAACAGGTACCTTAAGGAGCGACATTTCGTATAGGTTTCTGGCAATAGCTTCTCCTTGTCCTCTTTCTTCTGCCTCTAATCCTGGAAAAGCTCCGGGGGTGTCAATAAGAGTAACTATAGGGCGATTAAATTTTTCTGCCATTTTCATCAGCCTAAGTGCCTTGCGGTATCCCTCAGGGTTTGCCATTCCAAAATTTCGGTATTGGCGCATTTTAGTGTTTATCCCTTTTTGTTGGCCAATAAACATGACAGACTGATCATCGATTTTTCCCCAGCCGCCTACCATAGCCTTATCATCTTTTACACTTCTATCGCCATGTAGCTCAATAAAGTTGCCGTTGGTAATAGCCTGAATATATGCTAGCGTATAGGGTCTTTGTGGATGCCTACTTAGCTGAACGCGCTGCCAGGGACTTAAATTCTTATGAAGCTCTTTTCGGGTAGAAACAAGTTTCTTTTCAATCTCTTTGATTGTTTTACTCATGTCCACCTTGGTTTCTGTTTCCAGGCTTTTTGTCTTTTCTAGTTGTTCTACCAATTCCTGAATTGGTTGCTCAAAATCTAAATAATCCATAAGGTAATTTTCACTAAAATAGGGGTGCAAATTACAAATTTTGACCTTGTAGTTGCTTTGGTTGTATACACCACTTCATGAGGTGATTATAGGTGAATTTGTCGTACTTATAGTATGCTGCCTGTGGTCATTTTGGCGCAGTTTCACCATATTTTACGCACTGGCCGACAATTGTTTTTTTCTTCTTTTTTTTAAGTAGCCATCTGCTACCACTGTAAAAATTATGATAGTGGCGCCTAGATAGAAATAAGGATCCATTTTTTCAGTCTCATTAAAAAACAATAGTGCCATAATAATACCATATACGGGTTCGAGGTTGGTAGTTAGCAGTACCGTGTAGGAAGAGAGGTGTTTCATTACAGCAACAGACTCTATAAATGCATAAGCGGTGCAAATGCTACCAAGAACCAATAGATAGATCCAGTCCATGCCTACAATGGCAAAATCACTAAGCACCATTTTGGTATTGATTAATTGATACATACTGAATAAGCTGATGGCCAATAATCCACCTAGCATTTCTAGTAGCGTAATGCGTGTAGGCGAATGCCCTTTTACCAGCTTACTGTTTATTACAGAAAAGCTAGCTGCTAAGAATGCACTTATTAGGGCTACTATTATGCCAGCAGTATAGTCGCCTTCAAAGCGAAATATAAGATACAAACCGGCTACCACAAATAAACCGAGTAAGAGTTCTGTCCAATCAATTTTTCGTTTGTACGCAATGGGCTCTATTAGCGAGCCAAAAAAAGCACCTGTGGAAACTGCAGCAAGAGTTACCGAAATGTTACTAATTTTTATCGCATGAAAAAAAGTTATCCAATGTGCGGCTATTATGGCTCCAGCAAATAGGATTTTTTTTGTGTCACCGGTACCCTTAAAGTTGAGGCGCTTTTTTAGATATAGATACACAACAATACACAGGGCGGCAATCCACATGCGATGCCATACTAGTGGTATGGCTTGTATGCTAATGAGGTTGCCAAGTATTGCAGTAAATCCCCATGTAAAAACTACAACATGAAGCCTTAGATAGGCCGAAGTACTATTTTGGTGCAATGTAATAGAGGTAAAGTGCTATAACCGAAAATACCATATTTGGAATCCAAACTGCTATTAAGGGTGAAAAATTTCCAATGGTGGCAAATGTGGTACTGATTTGCATAAAGAAAATATAGGCTACGCATACGGCTAAGCCAATGGCTATATTAAGTCCGAGTCCGCCACGCGTTTTTTTGGAGGCAATGCTTACACCTATTAATACCAAAATAAAAGTTGAAACGGGATAGGAGGTGCGCTTATACTTTTCTATCAAGTAGAAATTTAAGTTTTCCGAACCCCTAAGTCTTTCTGCTTTTATAAATTTATTTAGCTCAGGCGTGGTCATCATTTCGATGGTAAAGAGCTTGGGCACAATTTCATTAGATTGAAAGGGTAATAAGGTATCTAAGCTTCGCCCTGCTTCCAGTTTTTCTGAGCCATCTTCGGCTATAGTACGTATTACATAATTATCAAGCTTCCATCTGCCTGTGTTTGTATCAAGCTTTATAAGGTCAGATTTCAGTTTGCTTTTCAGGACATTATTTTCAAAAACTTCGTAGGTAAAATGATAGCCCGATTTGCGTGAGGCATTGTAGTTTTCAAAATAAATAATATGTCCTTGTTTTACTTGGCGGTGAATATTTTTAAATCGATCGTCAACCTCCCGGTTTATGTAAGTTGTTTGGAAATTGAGGCGGTCTATATTTGTTTTGGGAATAATAAAATGACCAAGTGTATAACTAAGACTGGCTAATATAGTAGCAGCTACAAAGTAAGGCCACATAAGCCTTTTAAAACTTACTCCTCCGGTTAGAATAGCTACAATCTCAGAGTTTGCCGTCATACGTGAGGTAAAGAATATGGTGGCAATAAATACAATCATGGAACTAAATAGGTTGCCATAATACACCACAAAATTCAGGTAGTAGTCAAAAATCACCTCTTGCACGGAGGCGCCTTTGGTTATAAAATTGTCAATCTTCTCAGAAATATCAAACACCACGGCTATGGCCAAAATGAGCGTAATTACCAGGAAAAAAGTTCCTAGAAATTTGCCAATGATATATCTATCTAAAATTCGAAGCACGGGCTTATAATCTGTTTTCTAGTTTCGGAACCATAAGGTTTTTCCAATCGTTAAAAGTGCCAGCCAATATTTTTTCTCTAGCCTGACCTACCAGCCACAGGTAGAACCTTAAATTATGCAAAGAAGCAATCTGCCTGCCCAAATATTCATTGGCTGCAAATAAATGCCTTAGGTAAGCCTTTGAATAAGCAGAATCTACAAATGAGGTTCCGTTGGGGTCTAATGCCGAAAAATCATTTTCCCACTTTTTGTTTTTTATATTGATGATGCCTTCACTTGTAAAAATCATGCCGTTGCGGCCATTGCGGGTTGGCATTACACAGTCAAACATATCTACACCTAGAGCTATATTTTCTAAAATATTGGCAGGCGTGCCCACACCCATCAAGTACCTTGGTTTATCTTGAGGTAAGTATTGGCACACCAAATCACTCATTTCATACATTTCTTCTTTTGGTTCGCCCACTGATAAGCCCCCTATAGCGTACCCTGCGCTTGGTACTTCGGCAATGGTTTCAGCCGAAATTTTACGCAGGTCTTTATAAGTAGAGCCTTGTACTATTGGAAACATGGCTTGTTCATGTCCGTAAATGGGGTCGTTTTCATCTAGCCATTTTACGCATCTATGTAGCCAGCGATGGGTCATTTCCATACTATTGCGTGCATACTCATAAGTGCTGGGGTAGGGAGGGCATTCATCAAACGCCATGATAATATCAGCTCCTATGCTTCGCTGGATTTCCATTGATTTTTCGGGGCTAAAAAAATGCCGCGACCCATCTATGTGGGATTGAAACTTTACACCTTCTTCGATAATTTTATTATTGCCCGAAAGGCTGTAAACCTGGTAGCCTCCACTATCAGTAAGTATTGGGCCATCCCATCCCATAAATTTGTGTAAGCCTCCTGCTTGCTCCATTATGCTGGTGCCAGGG
>JAUICR010000305.1 GCA_030427785.1 Bacteroidia bacterium
AATGGTATAGGGTGTGTCGGCTGGCATGGAGCCACCGAGTGAGGATCCGGTGGGAGAAAGCGTTTGTATTTGGTTATTATTCTCAGCGGATAGAATTTTATACTCCAGCTGACCATTGTTACCGCCAAACCAAGGAGGATTAAGGTGCGTAGACCAACTTCCTTCGTAACTACTAAAGGGTATCCGGTAAGTAGATGCTGCTAAGACATGATTAGGAATCACTGTAGAAGCTGAATTAAGATCAATGATGGCCCCAAACATGTTTGTAACCCCGCCTATCCCTCTTAAATTACTTTGCATTACAAGCATAGGAGCAGTGCATGTTATCTTAATTCCGAGCTGGCTCACTGTTTCTTGTGTATAAGTGGGAGAAGGTGGAAGCGAAACAGACACAATGGAATCTTTTGCTACAAATACAGTTTGTTTAAAATTAAGATAAGGCACCTCTATGATAGCACAGCCAGCATTGGCTCCCGCAATATGGATTTTGGTAAATAGTGTTGTGTCATTAACTGCCGCATCACCGTTTATCATTTGTAGTCCAATGTATCCGGTAGTAAAGTTAGTGCCAGCGGTATAAGCTGTATGCTGTGCGATACAAAGACCTGAGGGCATTATTACTAGAAAAACTACAGCACCTAAGTGCTGTAGTTTCTCAAAAATATATGCTATTGGGTTGGTACAATTCACGTTGGAATTTAGAAGGTTTTGACCCTAAATTTAGGATTACAAAAATATTAATATTCTTACAACTGATCCATCCTTGCGGAGTCCAGTTTAATAAAAATGAAAAGCAAAACGGTAAAGCCCCACAGCGAAGATCCGCCATAGCTAAAGAAGGGGAGAGGAATACCTACTACGGGTGCCAGACCTATAGTCATGGCAATATTGATGGCAAAATGGAAAAAGAGAATCGAGGCCACCGCATAACCGTAGATTCTACTGAAATTGGATTTTTGCCGCTCGGCCACCACAATGATGCGGAAAAATAAAATGACAAAAAGAATAATAACACCGCTGCTACCTATAAATCCCCATTCTTCGCCCACCGTGCAAAAGATAAAATCGGTACTCTGCTCGGGTACAAAGTTGAATTTGGTTTGGGTGCCTTGCAGATAACCTTTGCCGCTTACTCCGCCCGAGCCAATTGCAATCATAGATTGATTAGTATTATACCCTATGCCTTTAGGATCATGGGCTTTACCAAGAAGTATGTTGATTCTATTTCGGTGGCGGTCTTCCAATAATGTGTTAAAAGCATAATCTACACTTTGTATAAAACCTACACAAAGCAGAACGATACCTACCACCTTCACCATAGATAGCCGAGAGTGCCGCACAAACCAAAGTGTGATTGCTCCAATACCTACCAGTATTCCTATTAGGTAAAGCTTGTCAATAAGTAAGCTCAAAATAAATAGTAGTACCAGAGTAAAACCAAGTGACAGATAGTTTCCTGAAAGTCCTTCGCGGTAAAAAACGAGTAGAAATGAGCTATACACTAAGGCAGAGCCCGGGTCAGGTTGTGGAATAATGATCAAGGCAGGAACAATGATAATGAGCATAACCATGAGTCGGTCTTTCCAATTGGCCAGCGTGGTATCTTTTGAGCCCAAAAATTTGGCTACAGCCAGTGCGGTGGCAAATTTGGCAAACTCAGACGGCTGTAAACTAAAGCTACCAATGGCATACCATGAGCGGGCGCCTGCTACTTCTTTTCCAAAAATAAGCACACCAATAAGCGACAATATGGATATTATATAAATAGGGTAAGCCAGCGTTTGAAACAAACTACTGTCTAATATCATAATGAGCAGAATTAAGGCTACCGAAGTAAGTATCCACAGCATTTGGCGTCCATATTCCTGACTTACGTCAAACATGCTGGTAAACTCCTCGTTATACACGGCTGCGTATATATTGGCCCACCCCAAAAGCACCAGAGCAAAATATAAAAGCACTAGAAACCAATCGATACGTTGTAATATGCCTTGATTATTCCGCATGAGTAGTATCGCTTAGTTTTCGTGCGTAAATTTCTTCAAACTGCTTTTGGTATTCCTCATCAAGGTTGCCCTCCAGCATTTTTTTCTCCATGGCCGGTCTCGTTATTTTTCCGGTAAGGTATTTTTCGGTAACCAATGATGCTATAGGAGCTGCCCATCGGCTTCCCCAATAGCCGTTTTCTACAATAATGGCGATGGCAATTTTTGGGTTATCCTTAGGTGCAAATGCTATAAAGATGGAGTGATCTTGCCCATGTGGGTTTTCGGCTGTCCCTGTCTTTCCGCACATCTGTATGCTATCATGCCTGCTATAGCGAGCGGTTCCTTTTTCAAACACATCAAACATTCCCTCTATTACTTCATCAAAATGGCGGCTATCTATAGTAGTGTATTTGGGCTCTATAAATCGTTCATCCTTTAGATCGTCATCGCCTACTTTCTTTAATATGTGTGGCGTATAGTAGTAGCCTCGGTTTGCAATAGCAGCCGTCATATTGGCCAATTGCACGGGGGTTACCAGCATTTCTCCCTGGCCAATACCCAATGAAATAGTACTTACCGCACGCCAGCCTGTGTAGCCAAATGCCTTGTCGTAATAGTCGGCTGTGGGTACAAAACCTCTGCGCCCGGTTGGCAGGTCATTGTTCAAAAATTGACCTAGGCCAAAACTTTTTACATGATTGCTCCAGGCATTCATTCCTTCTTGGGCGCTAGGGTAGTTTTCTATGATGCCTTTAAAAATGGTAC
>JAUICR010000306.1 GCA_030427785.1 Bacteroidia bacterium
ATAGTTTCACCGTTCGTTCTAATGGTTTTGTTAGAGCCGAAATGATGGTTTGGGATGCTGATACGGCTATTGATAGACCAATTCAGAGAAGCCCAATGTTTACAACACCAGCCACGGGTACAGTAAATACTCAAATTTATACTGGCGGTATGGTGTTTACACCAGGTTCATATTATGTAAATGTTGTCTTTGATTCGGCTGCTGTAGGTTCTGCTCTGTACAGAGCTACCGGTGGTGCGGTATTCCCTTATGTTGCTCCAGGTTTGATGAGCATTGATAGTGTAAACTTCAATGGAGGGCAAATCAGATACTACTATTTATTTGATATGGTGATCAAAGGTGCCTGCTTGAGTACTGGTGTGCCAGCATTGGCATACGTGCCAGGTTCTAATGCAGGAATGGATGATTCTACAGCAGTGTGTATTTTGGATACAGCAGTAGATTTAAGTTCTTATTTAGGATTACATGATGCAGGTGGAACATGGAGTGATGATGATGCAACAGGTGCACTGACGGGTTCTACTTTTGATCCTTCAGCTACTTCAGTAGGAACTTATCACTTTACCTACAAGTTATCTGGTGTGGGCGGTTGTGCTGCTGATAGTGCTACCGTTACTGTTACCGTAGTAGGAGGAGGAAACGCAGGGCCTGATAGCACAGGAATGGCGTGTACCACAGGTCCAAACTTACCGTTGAAGCCTTATTTCTCAGGATCTCCAGGTGGAACGTATGTTAACCTTGATGGTGCTACTATTCCAAGTACTACTCTTTTCCGCCTAGATTTAGGCGCCACAGGACCTGGTACTTACAGATTCCTTTATACATTACCAGCAGGTATTTGTCCTGCAGATACTGCAATGGTTACGATTACTATCGACCCAGCAGCCGATGCTGGTGGAAATGTAATGGATACTATCTGTGATTCTTCCACGGTTAATCTTAATACGCTACTAGGTGCTAATGCAGCTATGGGAGGTACGTGGAAAGATATTAACGGTACTGGAGCATTATCAGGTTCAATATTTGACGTTACTGCGGTTGCCCCTGGAAATACGTATACCTTCAGATATGTGGTATCTAATACGTGTGGAATGGATTCAGCAGAAGTTTCAGTATATGTTTGCCCAATTGGCTTAGGAGAATTTACAGTTGGAGGTTTGAATATTTATCCAAACCCAACTAGTAATCTCTTAAACATTGAAAACTTGAGCAACGATAAATCAGAAATGGAAGTTGAACTATTTGATTTCAGCGGAAAATTAATTTATCGCAATATGTACAAGGCCAACGACAAAGTGATATTAGAAATGAATCACTTACCGGACGGTGTGTACAATGTAAAAGTGAAAATGAACGGCACTATGAGCGTTCATAGGGTTACAAAGCAGTAAGTTTCATTACTGATGAATACAAACCCCTCTAGGCGCAGCCTAGAGGGGTTTTTTTGTGAGCAAGGCAAGCGTATATTTGCTATCCAATTCTTTGATTCTGCTCAAATCCCAAAATTTTTATCAAGTACAATTATGAATGCAAAAAAGATATTAGTAGCCCTTTGCACGATTACTGCTATGAGTAACGGCTATTCTCAAAAAGCAACTATGGAAACATCTAAGCTAAACTACCCGGATACCCGAAGAGACACAACAGTAGTAGATGAATATTTCGGTACAAAAGTGGCCGACCCTTATCGCTGGTTAGAAGATGATTTATCTACCGAAACAGAGAATTGGGTAAAAGAAGAAAACAAGCTAACTTTTTCCTACCTAGAGGGAATTCCTTATCGTGAAACTATTAATCAAAGACTTACCGAATTATGGAATTACGAAAAATATTCAGCGCCATTTGTGCGAGGAGAATTTACTTATTTCTATAAAAATGATGGCTTACAGAATCAAGCAGTATTGTTTCAGCAAAAAGGTGAAAAAGGTGAGCCGCAAGTGTTTTTAGATCCTAACAAGTTTTCGAGTGATGGAACTACATCGCTTGCCGGAATCAGTTTTACTAAAGATGGTAAAATGGCCGCATACCAAATTTCGGAGGGAGGTTCGGATTGGAGAAAAGTGATAATTCTTGATACCAAAACCAAAGAACAATTGGGCGACACATTAATGGACGTTAAATTTTCGGGAGTTTCATGGCGAGGCAACGAAGGTTTTTACTACAGCAGTTATGACAAGCCCAAAGAGGGAAGTCAGCTTTCGGGTCTTACCCAATATCACAAGCTGTATTTTCATAAAATGGGAACTGCACAGGCTGATGATCTTCTAATTTTTGGTGGAGAAGAAACCCCTAGAAGGTACGTAGGAGGAGGGGTAACTGAGGATGGAAACTTTTTGGTGATAAGCGCTGCTACTTCTACCTCGGGCAACGAACTGTACATAAAAGATTTGCGCAAAGAAAACAGCGAAATTATCCCCATTGTGAGCAATTTTGAAAACAATCACTCCATCATTCACAGTAGTGGTGATAAGATTTATATCAAAACCAATTTGAATGCCCCTAACGGACGAGTAGTAACTACAAGTATAGATAACCTTGCTCCTGATAATTGGGTAGACTTTATTCCCGAAACTGATAATGTGCTAAGTGTAGGTACTGGTGGAGGCAAGTTTTTCGCCACCTATATGGTAGATGCCACCGATCAGGTTTTTCAGATAAGCGAGGATGGAAAAGTAGAGCACGAAATAAAACTTCCGGGCTTAGGTTCGGCTGGAGGTTTTGGTGGACGATGGGAAGATAAAAGTCTTT
>JAUICR010000072.1 GCA_030427785.1 Bacteroidia bacterium
CCGTTTTTACTACTTTTTGTTCTTCCATCTCTTTTTTTATCGGTTGCTCTTGTGCATTGCACGACCATGAAAAGCCGATGATACACAGAATATTTATTAAAGTTTTCATTTTGCTTATTTACGGCTTTTTATTGCAAAGTTTAAACCACGTTTGTTTTTAAGTACAACATTATGCGCTCCAGTACAGTTGGATCGCTTAGAACTCTTCTGTGGCCCAGTTTTGAAGTGCTTATAAGTTCAGCGTTTTTCCAGCTTTGATGTAGCTCAATCGCATTTGAATAGGGAACATCCAAGTCTTCTTTATCTTGTATTATCAGCCCAGGTGGATTATTTAGCTGAAGCAAATGTTTAGCCGAAAATTCATCAACATTTACATCGTAGGTCTTTTCTATACTGCTAATAATTCTTTTGTACACTTCATTTCCCGCTCCTATTACATTGCAAAACGAAACGGTTGTATTTCTGATACTTGCAGGAGCAGCAATAAGTATTAACGGGATAGGAGGTTGGCTTGATGCAAAACTGTTTGATATGGCCTGCCCACCAAGGGAATGACCGATAGCCGCTGCAAAAGGTCCAAACTTTTCAGTACAAATAGCAATAGACTCTAAATAGTCGTGTAAGCTCGCCTGATGGTGTTCATTTTCTCCATGGCCGGGGGCGTCAAAAGTTACTACATGATACTCCTTTTCAAGGAGCCTTTCAATAAGTTCAAAAAACTGACTTCCTCTTCCGCTCCAGCCGTGGCAAAGTAAAATTTTAGGACCCGATCCTGTCCATTCGAAAGAAGTAAAGGGTTTTCCATTTGCCATTAAAGCTTCTTTTCTGGCCTTTTCTCGCACAGCTATTTCTCTAGCTGGAACAGGAAATTTTAACGGTGTAAAAAATAACCTTAGGGCTAGCTTAGTGGCAAAATAGGGATGTATTTTTTCTAATACTTGTATTCCCCACTTTAAATAAGAAGGCAGTGTATAAGATCTTTTTGGAGTTGCCAATGTGTCGATTTTGAAGGCTCAAAGGTAGGACCTTCACAGGCCGAAAAATAAATTTTAAACAAACAATTAATAAGTAAATTTGGAATTATAACACTCTGTTATAAAACAATTTTAATAATAAACTATTATTTATATGAAACACCTCAACCAGTTGGTTTTATTGCTAGTAATTACCTTTTTTAGTGTAAATGCTTACTCTCAAAGCTTTACAATCCAGGGAATTGTATATTCTCCAATACCTGCCACAAGCTGTACCAATACCAGCGCTACTGTTAGTACTTATCTAGGATGTATTAATGCCGTACACACAGGAAATAATTTTACCATTGTAGGTAATACTATTACAATTGAAGTAGCGTACACACTGGGCCCAATTTGTTTTGGAGCAATAAGCTACCCAACCCACATAGTGAATTTAGGAATGATACCTGCAGGGACCTATACTGTAGTGGTAGAGGGAGTTTTAAACACGGTGATAGTTTCCACTATTACGTCTTCACTTACCGTAAATAACTGCTGTTCGGCTACAGCAGACTTTAGCATTTCTAGAGACACCGTTTGCATAAACGACTCCGTGTTCTTTTCGAATGCAAGTACTGGAGCTGTTTCGCAAGCGTGGTACGAAAACAATGTACAAGTGAGTACAAATAATGATTACAGTACCTCTTTTGCTACTCCCGGATTGTACAATATTAAACTTAAAGCAAATGCGGCTGGCTGTTCGGATTCATTAACCAAACAGGTATGGGTTACAGGATATCCATTGGTAGACCTAGGTAAAGACACTACTATTTGCAAAGGAGGTAGCTATTTGCTATTTGCCGGTTCTGGAGCCGACAGCATCAAGTGGAGTAATAACTCAACTGGGAGTTTAATTACCGCAAGCGCGCCCGGTCAGTATTGGGTTGAAGTTTATAAGAATGGTTGTAGCTCAAAAGACACCATGGTGTTATCTAATTACCCTGAAGTAGACCCAAGTTTAGGAAATGATACTATACTTTGCCATGGAGATACCCTTGTTCTAAATGCATCTAATAGTGCAGCCGTGGGCTATGAGTGGCAAGATGCTTCTACAGCTGCCACGTTTACAGTTAGTCAAGCAGGTGTTTATACCGTAAAGCTTACCGATAATAAAGGCTGTGTAAGTATAGATACCATTACCATAACGTATGACTCCTGTGGAACGGGGATAAACGAAACAAACCTTGAAAAACTGGTTTCAGTATTTCCAAACCCTGCCAGAAACCTTGTTAACATTGAATTGATGAATGGAGGAATTATAGACATTATTGAGCTGTATGACATAAGCGGAAAAATGGTACACAGTATTAAGGCAAATGATGCTTCCAAAACCATTGACGTTTCTGCACTGAAGAAGGGCGTATACCTTCTTAGTATAAAAGCACAAGGCGAAACTACAAGCCGCTATTTTGTTAAAGAATAGGTAAATCGTACATCTAAAAGAAACGCCCTGGTTTTCACTAACTCAGGGCGTTTTTTTTATACTGATTAAAATCTAAACTTGTACTCAAGGTTCACAACAAAGCTTCTGGTCAATCCATCTGGCCGAGCATCACGCACAATCATGGGTGCGGCAATGATAAGTTGCAAATTGCTTTTTTCATTTAAAGAATAATCAAGGTACACATTGGCATTAAGAGTAAGACCTTGAGAGCCTACAATAGATTCTTCCACGTCTAGAATATTGGTGTACTTGTCTTCAGCCAAATGATAAATGGATAAAATACTGGGCGTCAATTTTAATTTTTTGTTTAATTCAAATGGATAGGAGAGACGAACTAAAGCATCACCGCTTCGCTGGTATTCATTGGTGCTTTGAAAAGTTCGCAGCGGAGAGTTAAGAGGCGCCATTGGGGCAAGAAATCCATTGCTATTTTGTGTTAAGGGTTGTTGTAGTGCCACCACTATTTGAAACTTTTTAATCTCTTGAGCAATACCCACTAATAGGTCAAAAGTTCCAAGGCTGGCCTGGTAATCCATGGGTAGCGATAAACCATTCATCATTTTATTACCGTCCATCAGGGGGATTTTCACTCCTAAAGTTAGCCCTGTACTCTTTCTGATTTTGTAATTCACATTTACATAAAGGTCTGATAAACCAAATTCTGAAATATCGTTTCCGGTTTGCGCCAAGGAGGTAAGTTTGGCATCAAAGCTCAGCCTTTCGCTTACTTGCCTATTATATTCTATGTAATTGCCTACCACCATTATTGAGTGATCTGCAGCACCAAGGTTCATCCCAATTTTTAACTGATTATGGGCATTCTTAGCGCTGTCGTTTTCTTCGGGCTTAAAACTACTGATGGAGCAAAAACCAGCATCACTGCAGCCCTGAGCTGAACTGGTGTAGGGTTTAAAACTAAATACTAAAAGAAGAATTACGGTTGAATATAGAAACTTCATAGGTCAAACAATTTTAAACGAACCAAAATAGGAGACATAAGAAAGGAGGGAGGTAATGCACAAGACAAACTCACAGGTTTCGCACAGTACCTTGTAATTTACTTCTTTGTTTTGTTGTTTCTTTTCTCTTTGTTTTTCACAAAAATCAGCTTGTACTTACTTTTCGGATTCTCTCTTTGTTCTACTTCAAAACTCCCTGTTGATTTAATCATTGGGGTTAATTTTTCGAAACCATAGTTACGAGCATCAAAGTTGGGTTGTTTTTTTTGCAGCAAACTGCCTACATCCCCCAAAAATGCCCAACCATCTTCATCAGAACAATCAGAAATAGTAGCAGAAAGTAGCTTTATTACTTGTGGCGTAATAGGGTCTGCATTCTCATCAGCTTTGCCTTTGGCAGTTTGATCTATTTTTGGGTCTGATTGTTTTCTAAGAATCTCGATATAGATGAACTTATCGCAGGCTACTATAAAAGGATTGGGGGTCTTTTTTTCACCAATTCCAATTACTTGCATTCCTGCTTCTCTCAATCTGGTTGCAAGTTTGGTAAAGTCACTATCACTAGATACCAAGCAAAAGCCATTAACCTTTTCTGAGTAAAGTATGTCCATGGCATCAATTATCATGGCCGAGTCGGTAGCATTTTTGCCGGTAGTATAGGCATATTGCTGAACAGGGGTAATGGCATTTTGCAGGAGTAGGTTTTTCCATTTTGATAAATGAGGACTGGTCCAATCACCATAAATCCTTTTGATGGTTGGGTTTCCATATTTCGCTATCTCCTCCATCATTTCCTTTACGTGGGCCGATGGTATATTGTCTCCGTCTATCAGTACGGCTAAGTTTATATTCATGTGTTTTTTTATTCTTGAGTTCTCATTAGGGCATCATGCTAGCGAGTAGCCTACTTTATTTGAAAACTATTTAATATCCGTTCGCCAACCTCTTGATAGGCGCTAAACTGAGACTTCTCGCAAGTTAAAGTCAGTACATAAGCCTCATTATTTATTACCCAATAGTATTGTTCAAATTGTAATTTTCTATCACCCTGCTTGCCAGTATATATCACTTTATGATACTGATTAGCTCCACTTGTTATTCTTTCGCTTTTCATGATTTTTCCGTCTGTAATCATGGTTTTTATCTGGCTTTCAGAAATTTCCACGTACTTGTCTAAATCTAGATTGAGGCTGGTTAAATCTTGAATAATAAGGTTTACATTTTCTCTAAACGAATCTTTATCTGAGGCCACGGCACTAAATAAAATAAAGCTAGTCCCCATTTTGCCCGAATCATCCAACTCCCAATCCTGAGGGTATTGAACGGAGAAAGCACATTTTGTTAAATGTAAGCCAAGCATCCGTTTGTGCGAAACTGGAAATAAAGCTAGATATAATAATGAGTCCGGCTAGTTTTAGTTTGTTCATTCTAATCCAAAAATTAAGATATTCTGTTGTTTAATATTAATGCTAATATTTAGCGGTACAAGATACATATTGCATACTATGACTTTGGCATTACCTTGCGCGGCTTATTTATAAGCGGCTTATCCATGACCAGATTGTTAAAGTATTACCTCCCATTACTTACTATAATAGGAATGGGCGCATACCTTAGTGTTTTTACAGCAGCAGCTATAGACTATCCTGGTGGGTCCGACAATATACCACATGACGAAGGTTACAGTTTTTTTCACAATTTTCTTTGTGATGTAATGAACCCTATTACGCAAGGTGGGCTACTAAACCAAGCGCGCCCTTTGGCCATTGTCTCGCATTTGATATTGAGCCTTACCATGATATCCTTTTTTTATTTGTTGCCCGAAATTTTTACCGTAAAAAATAGAAACACCAAACTTATCAGGGGCTTTGGCATGTTCACCATGTTTGTATTCATTTTTATGTACACCAAGTATCATGACTCCATTGTTACGGCCACCGCATTATTGGGCACTGTGGCCTTGGTTCCGTTTTTTATAGAACTGAGTAAATACCCCAATTTAGGCATGAAAAACTTAGCAAGAGCGTGCTACCTTTTGAGTGTGATTGTATTTTTTATTTTCGTTAGTAAAATCGGTTTTTACTATCTGCCTTTTATACAAAAGTTGGCCTTTGTATTAGATGCCTCCTGGGTCATTTGGGTGAGCCTTATCGTTATGAAAAAAAACAGGTTGGCTGCCAATGCCAATGCCATTAAGATTTAGATTATTCCCCAAGAATATATCACCATTAGAAGGATGCAGAACGAAGATAGCCTCGCGCTCTCGTTCATTTTTTACCAATGCCTTTTCAAGACATTTTTACATAGATTCAAAATTTACCTCCTCCGTCCGCCAGAGTAGGTCATGGCTTCACCCTTGCCAAAGCTATAGCTAAAGCCAAGCGTGATAAAGCGCCCACGTTGCGAGAAATTGTATACGGTATAGGTAGGTTGAATCACATTTTCTTCGCGAATACGAGATGCAAAAATGTCGCGCACTGCCAGATTAATAACTGCTTTTCCCTTCCACAGCTTTTTCCGAATTCCGGCATCCATAAAGGCAAATCCAGAAATATCACCTTGGATAGTCTTGTAACTAGATTGATAATTGGGCGTAATTTCTAAATCAAATCCTTTAGGTAGTTGAAATTTGGTAGTAAACTTTAATGACCATTGATTGCCGCTAAAGTCAAAGCTCTGATTCTCAAAATCTCCATTTCGTACAAAATAGCCGTAGTTGAAATCACCCGTCAATACAAACCATTTGTTGGGGCTGTATTTACCATTTAACTCTACTCCAGTTTTGTTTCGGGTACCCACATTTACCGGGGTGGTAATGTTTACATCATCCACAAAAATCGAAACTCGCTCTATCACATCTGTTGTGTACAAGTTGTAAATACTAGCGTTGATAGAGGCTTTTTTGAGAATCCAAATTCCGGTGAGTTCATAAGAGTCAGCATACTCGGGTTGCAAATTTGGGTTGCCGGTGTATACGTTATAATTGTTTTGAATATTGAAAAAAGGATTCAAATGCCATAGGCGAGGTCTGAAAATTCGCCTGGAATAACCCGCCTGAAACGAAAGCTGTTTAGAAACTTTATAGGAGGTATGAAGTGAGGGAAAAAGATCAGTATAGTTCTGCGTATTGTTCTGATCGGTATTAGTGAGTAATGTGTGCAAATCAGTGTTTTCTACTCGTAGTCCGGCTTTCACGCCCCACTTTTCTCCTTCGTATGAGCCCGTACCATATAGCCCTAGTACTTTTTGATTGTACTCAAAGTTATTAGTGAAATTGCTATCTACCACCCAGCTATTGCCCACCTGATTGTACACAGCATAGTTATTCCCCACATCATTTATTTCATATAAGCCACCCGCTTCTAGTGTCCATTGCTTGTTGATGGGATTGGTGTAATCGAGCTTAAATGTGTAATCACCTTGGTAAAAATCTGTTGCGGTTTGCTGGCTTGGCGAGCTTGGTATTCCAAACTCGTAGTTGTTTGCAAATTCTGAGGATTGATCCTTTCCAAAAAACCGTCCTAAAGTGCTGAACAATAAGGTGTGCTTCTCATTGTTTTTAAACTGCTTGTTGTATTGCAAGTCGTATTGATACTTGGGGTTGGTAGCCGAAGTGGTTTCTACACGCTCATAGGCTGAACTAAGCTGACCCGTAGTATCATAAATGCTAAATTGGGTTTCGCCAGGGCTATCTTCCACTTCGTAGGCATAGCTACCTGATAGGGTAATACTGTTGAGTTTATTGAGGTAATAATCGGCCCCAAGGGTAATGTTGTAAAAATTCTCATTTCGGTAGGAGGTGCCCTCGCTCAGTACTTTGCTGTTGTCTACAAGGTTGTAATTGTTGTTTTCGCTATAGCGGGGCAAGGAGCGATAACCAAGTCCAAACTGTGTAAAGAAGTTAAACTTTTCGGTGCGTTGATTTAAACTTACGCCAAGGCTGTGATTTTGCGGATATCCGGTATTGATAGATGCCGAGCCGTTAAACCCCTTTTTTTCGTCTTTCTTAAGTACAATATTTATTATTCCCGAAGTTCCTTCGGCTTGATATTTTGCTGATGGGTTGGTAATAACTTCTATGCTTTCTATCATATCGGCTGTAATAGATCCCAGAGCATTACTCTCTTCATCCGCCAGTACAGATGGTTTTCCGTTTATCAAAATTTGTACACCCGAATTACCTCGCAGGGTTATCTGCCCTTCTATATCCACGTTTACTGAGGGTACATTATTTAGTACGTCTAAGGCGCCCATGCCTGTGCTGCTAATATCTTTGCCTACATTAAAAACTCTTTTATCGAGTTTAAATTCTACCGTAGACTTTTCAGCCGTTATCTCTACCTCATTTAGTGTTTCGGCATCTTGGTTCAATGGTAAAGTACCTAAGTCTACCATCCCATTTTGAATAGTGAATTCACGAATAGCCTTCTTTTGGTAGCCAATAAAACTCAGTTCGATATAAATATTGGTAGAGTCAGAACTCAAGCGAAATACTCCAAGTTCATTTGTAGTGGTGCCACTTAGTACTTTTTGGGTCTTGCTAGAAACTACCACCGCTGTGGCATAGGGAATAGGCGAGCTATCAATGGCATCTACTATGGTGCCGCTGATACTCAACGATTTTTTTTGAGCATGAGCGCTATGACTAAAAAGTAATACGAGAGCGAAAGCAAATAGGGATTGTAGGAAACGGGACATTAAAACTTGGGTAATTTGATGCTGATAGTACAGTCAGCGAAAATAGTTATTGTAATTTTTTTTGTGGCTCTTAGCACATTTTATGCCATTATTAACTGACAGTAGCTAGCGACTTTTATTGTAGTACATCTTTACAAATCAGAACAAAGCCAGCACTTTAGGTATAAAAACAATGAGCCCAACTACTAGTGCTGCAGCCGCTGCAATAAGAACGGCTGCAGCTGCTAGGTCCTTTATTTTCTTAATGGCATCATGTTTTTGCAGAGAAATAAAATCAGCCATATTCTCTATGGCCGAATTTAGTATCTCAAGACTTAAAACTAAGCCTATGGCAAGTACCAGAGCTATCCATTCAAGGGCAGAAACTTTAAAGGTGATTCCTGCAATTACCACACAAACTGTTGCAATCAAATGAATTCGGGCATTGTGTTCCTCCTTAAATAGAATCTTAAGCCCATGAAATGCAAAGCCAAAACTTTTGATCCGCTTAATAAGTGAAAAAGGCTGTTTGTCTTTTTGTGTCATCTAATGGTGGTACAATTAACTATCGTGTAGGCAAAGATGCTTCTATTTCAAGAAATTCATTTTATGGGAAACTGCAGCAGTTTCTGCGGCTGTTCTTTTTATTGCGGTCTTTTACCTTTTTTTGGTTTAGGTGCTTTTTCGAATTCAGCTTCAGTTATGAAGCCATCTTCATCGGTATCTATTTTTTCAAAACCATCCTTAAGTGGGCCCTTTACTTCGTCTTTAGATAATTTACCATCTTTATTACTGTCCATTTTTTCTAAAAGTGCAGCATAGTTTGGAGGCTCGTGCTTGCCTTTCTGCTCAGGGTTTTGCCCATAAGATTGTGTGCTTACAGCAAACAGAGATACCGTAAGTAATGCCATGCTTACTTGTACGCTTAACTTTTTATTTTTCATGTTTATTTTACTTTTTGTTTGCCTTTTAGACCATGAACTTTTTAAAATCCTTCGCAAGAGTGCATTATTTTTTTCTTGCCAGAACCGTCTACCTAATAGTTGCCGCTAATGATTGCGAATTTTTTGTAGGATGGAATTTAGCAAAACACACGCTTCCGTCTTCAGATATGGCCGTTAGAGCTCTTTGTGGGCCAGGAGAAACGCCTGAAGCAAAAGACTTATTTACTCTTCAGCACGTAGCTGCCTCCACCTTGCTTAAGAGTCATGGTTTGTTCTGCCGGGTTGAACTCTAAAACAATTCCTGCTTTGTCAAAGCTGAAAACATCTTTGGCGGTAGCGTTCAATTCAAAGGAAGATTGTCCTGAGGCTTGCGCTACTAATCTGTTTCCAGATTTTGTGATTACCACATCCATTGGGAAACTTGAGGAAGAGTAGGTGCCCAAGTATTGATCTAAATCTTCTGAGCTTAACTCAATAGTTTCAAACGTTGGAATATCATAAGGTTCATTAAAAGTGGCGCTTAGCAAAGCCAGAGTCACATTATTTTGATTGTAATTATTAGCATTAGAAATATTGGCAAAAGCCACTTTTTCATCAGGGAAATAGCCGAATACTGAGCTGAATCCATCAATAGCTCCAGTATGGCCATAACTGGTTTTATCGCCAAAAGGCATAGAGAATAAGCCCATCCCATAATTGTCTTCTAGAGTCATCATGATTTTTAGGCTTTCTTCCGAAATAATTTTACCTGTAAACAAAGCTGTTGCAAATAAGCATAAATCACTGGGTGTAGATATAACCGAACCGGCACCCATGGGCACCGACATATCTGTTTCCGCATCTTTCACCCATTTGCCATCATAGTTATAGGAGTTACAATCATTATTGCTGATATCAATTCTACCAGCAAATCGTGTGTTCTTTAAATTCAAAGGTTGTACAATTTCCTTTTCAAAAATTTCTTCAAAGGGTTTACCATAAGCATCTTGCAAAATATAGGAGAGAAGTACATAGTTAGAGTTGCTGTATTCAGCTTTCGAATCAGGTTTAAAGTCACTGCCCCCGCTGGCAATTATGGCCACCATTTCGGCTTCAGTTTTGGGCACAGTATAATATTCCAAATAAGCCTCATCATTTGTAAAGTTGTGAATACCACTGCGGTGGTTTAACAGATTGCTCACTGTAATCTTATTAGCATGCTTTATACCAGGGAAGTACTTTTCAATAGTCTGATTTAAACTGAATCTTTTTTCCTCAACCGCTTTTAAAATTAAAGTAGCGGTAAAAGTTTTGGAGATAGACCCCACACGGTACTTAGTTTCTGTAGTTGCTTTTGTTTTTGATTCTATATCTGCATAGCCTGTAGCTTTAGCATAAATGACTTTACCATCTCTTGCTGCAGCCACACTGCCCATAAATTTATCATTGGCTTCTAAAGTCTCTAAGTAGGAGTCAAGTTTTTCTTTGTCAATAGCTTGTGAAAAACCTAGTTGAACACTTAGTAATGATATAATAGCGGTAAGAATAATGCGAATCATAGGGAAGGGGTTTGTTAGGGTGTAAATCTATTGAAAGTTTTTTGTCTCCCTTTAAGACAGGCCAGTGGACTAAAGGTTGGAATATGGCTTATGTTGTAAAATTTGAGAACAGGGGTAGGAGAACGAATCTAGAGTTCATAAACGAAAAAATCCTTTTGCAATTCACTGCAAAAGGATTTTATAATAGTGCCCAGAACAAGACTCGAACTTGCACGCCCTTACGAGCACAGCCCCCTCAAGGCTGCGTGTCTACCAATTTCACCACCTGGGCAAGCCTTACGTTTGATTTATATTTTTTGGTATGTATGTAAAAATGAGACATTTTCACTAATAGTATCAAACTAAAAACAGCGACCGAAGCCGCTGTTTTTTGTGATTCAGCAGGGGCTCGAACCCTGGACCCTCTCCTTAAAAGGGAGATGCTCTACCAACTGAGCTACTGAATCATGCCTTTTTTCAAAAGCGGGTGCAAATATAAGTGCTTTTGAAAACGAATAACAAGGCTAAAAACAGTTTTTTTAGATATATTTTTCAAACCCCTAAAAGCCAGTTTTGTATCTCACAAATTCAGCCTATTTTGGCCGAATGAAGATTGCATTAATCGGATATATGGGTGCAGGCAAGAGCAGTGTTGCCCAAATTTTATCCAAAAAAATGAAACTTGATTTCATAGACCTTGATTATGAAATTGAAAAGTACACGGGCTACACCATTACCGAAACTATTTTTAATAAAGGGGAACTCTATTTTAGGAAATTAGAGCGAGAAATACTTAAGCAGGTGCTTACCAAAGATAATTTTGTGGTAAGCACGGGTGGCGGCACACCATGCTATTATGACAATATGGATTTGCTTAATGCTAATTCGGCCAGTATTTACATCAATGTGAGTATTCCCACGCTATACGGCCGATTAGAAGCAGATAAGGATGCCAGGCCATTAATAGCCCACTTGGAAGGGGATGCTCTGAAAGAGTTTATTGCCAAACATCTTTTTGAGCGAAGAGATTTTTATGAAAAGGCCATTTTTACCGTGAAGGCAGATGGCAAGAGTGCAGAGGAACTATCAGAAGAAATTAGAATATTAGTAGATGAATGAAAACTGGAATGCGCTGTCAAAATTTATAATTGACAGACGAAGTATAAAGCCCAACGATTTTACAGGAGAAACTGTGCCTGACGAGATAATTGTTAAGTTATTGGAACTGGCCAATTGGGCCCCTACTCATGGATATACAGAGCCCTGGAGGTTTACTATTATAACAGGTGATGGCCTGGCTCGGCTAGGTGAGTTTTACGCCAATTTAGATCAGCCCAATCAGCAAGCCAAAGACTTTAATCAATTGCGATATGATAGATTTAGAAATAGGCCGATGAACTGTTCGCATGTGATAGGGATAGGTATGGTACCTGGTACAAATCCTAAAATACCCGAACTTGAAGAACTATGCGCCACCGCTATGGCGGTTCAAAATTTTTGGCTTGGACTTGAGCCATTGGGCTTGGCCGGCTATTGGAGTACAGGCACATTGGCCTTTACAGATGAAATGCGTGCTTTCCTTGGATTTTCGGAAGGTGCAAAATCGTTGGGCTTGTTTTATATAGGAAAGCCATCTATACCACACCCAAAGGGTAGGAGGCTAACACCAATTGGTGAAAAACTAAATTGGATGAAGAGCTAAAACTGTAGCCTTTACAATAGCTTAGCTTATCTTTTTTTTAGCCAACCATAAATAGTAAGGTGGACAAACCTTCACAAATTCTTTCAATCAATCAAATTCAAACTCGTGAACAGTTTGAAGAACTCTTTAGAACCTATTATCAGGAGTTATGTTCATTTGTAATGACTTTTTTGAAGGATGAATTGGCAGCGGAAGAGGTGGTGCAGGAAGTGTACTTTAAGCTATGGCTAAAGCGCGAGGAGATTACATTTTCGGCCTCTCCAAAATCTTACTTATATGCAGCAGTGCGCAATGCAAGCCTCAATGTAATAAAGCATATAGAAATACGAGAAGGCTATAAAAAACAGAATGAGGAAAGCCGTAGGGCTGAGGAAAACTCAACGGGCGATAGCATGGAACTGATGGAGCTAGAGCAAAAGATTGCACTGGCGGTAAGTGAATTGCCCGAAGCAAGGCAAAAGATCTTTGTAATGAGTAGACACGAAGGCTTGAAGTATATAGAAATAGCTGAAGAATTAGGAATATCAATAAAAACCGTAGAAGCACAAATGGGTAAAGCCCTTAGCTATTTGAAAGAAAAGCTGAGAGACTACTTACCGCTATGGCTTTGGCTATTTATTTTTTTTGAATGAGAGTAAGGGTAAAACATAGTAGGATTGTCTTATAAACTAGATGGCTCACGAAAATTTACATATCGATGAATCTGTAATTGCAAAGTACTTGGCAAAGGAATCTTCCAATGTTGAAATTTTGCAGGTAGAGGCTTGGCTTAATGAGTCTGAAGAGAATCAAAAAACCTTGGCTGATTATAGAAAAATATGGGAAGGTGCTAAGCCACCTGCAGCGGCTGTTAAGGTAGATGTGGATGCCGCTTGGGCCAAGCTATCGCATAAAATAGATGCTAGCCAAAAAGCGCAGGAGCCTATAGTGCGGTCTATAAATCCAAACCGAAAGTGGTATGCAGCTGCGGCTGTCATTATTGCCTTAGTTGGTCTTTTCGGATTGTATAAGCTTGGGGCACCCAAGCAGGTTTTGCTGGCAAGTACTAATGAGCCAATAGAGCAGAGCTTACCAGATGGTAGCTTGGTGGCACTCAATAAGGGGTCAGAGCTAATTTATCCAGACAAGTTTAAAGGCAAAACGAGGCAAGTAGAATTAAAGGGTGAAGCATTTTTTGATGTGGAGCCTGACAAAGAGAAGCCTTTTGTTATTACAACCCAAAGTGCGCTTGTAAAAGTATTGGGTACTTCTTTTAATGTAATAGCCAAAGAAGGCCAAAACGTAAGAGTACAGGTAGAGACAGGCTTGGTAGAGCTATCTAATCCTAATGCAGATACCAATGTTATTAAAATACCAGCGGGTGCTACCGGAATACTCGAAATAAGCACAGGAAGAGTGTATCTGGAGCATTCCAGTTTTGCTGATGATTTGTTTTGGATGAACAAAAAATTGAAGTTTAAGAAAACACCGCTACCCGAAGTATTAAAGGTGCTGGAGAAAAATTATAAGGTTCGATTCGATAGCGATTTACGTGAGCTGGAAAGTTGTTTGCTGACAGCTAGATTTGAAGAGGAATCAATTGAAAATATACTACAAGTAATTGCTGTTACCTTCAATTTACAGTTCGAAATAGAAGGGGATACAGTGCAATTCATAGCAGATGAAAACAACTGTGGTGAAATTTAGTTGGCGAATACTTGTACTGTTAGTCCTTTGTATGGCAAACGGGCTTTTGGCTCAAAAAAACCATTTGAACACGCCTGTAAGTATAAAGGCTGATTCGTGGCCTATTTCTAAGGTTTTAATAGAAATGGAAACCCAGGGCCATTTCTTTTTTTCGTACGATTCTGAAATAATTTCGAGCGACAGCATTGTGAGTATCCACGAAAATGGAATACCGGTAAAGGCAGTTCTCCAAAAGATTCTAGGAAAAGGAGTAGACTATAAATCTATTGGAAACCACATCGTATTATTCAAGGTGCAAAGAGGAAAACCAAAGGAGGTACTGATCAATGGTTATATCTATGATCAGGGTAGTAAAAAGCCAATAGTAAATGCTACTATATATGACCCTCAAAACAGTTTGATAGCTACTACCAACGGCAGTGGATATTTTGAAATGCACCTTGCAGAGAGTTCGCAGAAAGCCGGACTAACGGTGAGTAAAAGCGGCTACAAACAAGAGTTTGTGTACGTGCCTAGTGAAGAACAATCTAATTTGAACTTTGAACTGAGAAAGCTGGAGAAGCCAATAGAAGGGGTGGGGCCACGAGATTTTTACGAATCGGAAGTGGATAATAGAAAAATTGTAAAGTTGATGGTGCCCGAGGAAGTAATGGAGACTTCTGGCAACCTCACTATTTTTAATAGAGTGCCGGTTCAGTTTTCGCTATACCCGGGTAAGAGCACTAGTAATATCCTAAATAGTAGTAGTGTAAACCGAGTTTCTATCAATCTGCTGGGGGGCTACTCAGCCGGCACCAAGGGACTGGAAATGGGACTGCTCGTAAATATTAATCGTACGGATATGTTTGGCGCTCAGCTAGCGGGCTTGGCCAATTATACAGGTCGTGATATGAAAGGTTTT
>JAUICR010000073.1 GCA_030427785.1 Bacteroidia bacterium
TGATATTCAACAAATACCAAACTAAAAATTATTACGATGAAACTAAAATCCCTTCTTTTTGCCCTCGGTATAGGCTTAAGCACCTTTGCTCAAAAAACGTATCAATATGCCTATGATGACATGGGAAATAGAATAACTCGTGAAGTTATTTATCTTACCCCAATAGCACCAGGAGGCGGTACTGGTTTTGATAGCGAGGTGGACAATTCTCAAGACCCTAGTGCTACTAAAAAATCGATCATACTTGAAACCGCCTCTCAGTCTTTTAGTCTTTACCCTAATCCTACTTCTTCAAGCGTAAATGTGGCTTTTGTGAGCGGTGAAACAAACACGGATGAAGTTCGAATTATTGATGGAAATGGTAAAATACATTATACTCAAACGGACATCACTGGTGACTTCTCTCTTCCATTTGAAGCTTTGAGCCCAGGGGCCTATTTTATCTGGATTAGGATTGATGATGATATCAAACGGGTACAAGTCATAAAACAATAATATTGCATGAAGAAGCTCGGACTACTACTACTCATTACGGTTTATGCACCTAATATTAGAGCTCAGTACCAGCGGCTAGAACCCCATAGCTTGGCACTTGGTTTTAATAGCGGTTCCGCTAAAGTAGATTTACTTTCAGAAATTGATCAAAACACTAGTGTCATTGGTATTAATCTCAATCATCAGAGAAACTTCGTTAAATGGTTTTCATTTCGCACCGGACTTAATGCCAACTATTTGTTTCCCATTAACTCTTTTGAACGTACTGCTTTTAGTGGAATTGGCTCCGTATATAAAACAGGGGAACTTACAGAATATAATCACTTTCAATTGTTGCTAGATTTCATGCCCACATTTTACTATCGAGATGATGGCTTTAATCTATTTCTTGGTTTCAGTGGCACTTTTGGAGGTTTAGTTCGCAAGCTCGAATTTTCAACTCAATACCATAAAAATGGTGAATGGCCAGTGTATGAAGATGTGGAACAACACTCAAAAACACATATACAGGTAGGTTACGGCCCAGTAGCTGGGGTTGGTTTTGATCTTGGAGGAAAAAAAAGCGGTGGAGAGATAGAGATCTCCTTTTCTTATAAATCCTATTATTATATGCATAATTCTGAAATTGATAATAGTATGAAGGTCTTTGGAATTCTTACTGCCTATCGTTATTACTTTAAAAAATAAATCCCTTGAAAAAACTATTTACTCTCTGTCTTTCTTTAGCGTTAGCCACTAACTTAATTGCACAACGATTTAGATCATACCATGCCTATGGCGCGCAGTTTAACGTAAATATTTCGGCTTTACAAACAACTCATTCTGGTAACTATGGACATGTGTACGTTGGCCAAAACATGAACAGCAGTAGTGTCAGGTCCGATATCTATTTTCACTATGATTATGGAATGCTAAAATGGCTAGGCGTGGGAACTGGATTAGGTATAAGCTTTAGAGGTGGGGAGATGGATGACCCTGTGAACCCACAATACAATGGTAAAAGAAATTTAACCTATCTCAACATACCCTTAAGGGTTCAGTTCAAGCCATGGCATTTCCTGTGGATAGAACCAGGAGTAGAACTACTATATAAAATGGGTTATAAAGACGAAGGAGAATTTCCCAGCAGTGGTATTGTTTTAGGGGCACCTTTTGACCCTGACCAAATTAATAGCATCGGGGTGAACGGAATGCTAGCGTTGCGTTTTAACATATTCAGAGGTTTATCGCTCAATGCCGGTTACAGCATCGGATTAACCGATGTAGCCGAAGTTGAAGCACCATCACCCCCTTACCCCTACATTGCTACCAGCTATAAAAATTGGGCGATGTTTATTGGCTTAAGATATATGTTCAATCAGGCTGAAAAAAGCTAAAACCCAATAAGCCCCGAATTTCTTCAGAGCTTTTTTAGTTTTTCAAGGAGGCGATACATTACATCTTGGTGAGCCTTTTAATAATTTCCTGATCTCCTAGTCTGATTTGTAATGTATAGACTCCGCTGGCTAGTGTGCTCAAATCAAGCGGTTCTTTAATCATGGCTCCTACTTTTATTTGGTGACTTTGCACCACTTGTCCATTAAATGCTATGAGCTTATAATTTATAGTAGAAACTCCGGGATTGCTCATTTCAAAATAACTCTGCCCTGTACTTGGGTTTGGATACAGTTTGAAATCTACTGCCGAAACCAAATCATCCATTCCGAAAGAATTGAAAACGGTAGGATCTGAAAGCTCCGAACATCCATTCTTGGTTATTTCTACCTCATATGTTCCGTTTCCTGTAATGGTATGAGTCTTTGCAATAGCCCCTGGTATAGCTACGCCATCTTTTATCCATTGATATGTATAACCCGATTGCGTACACGTCAATAGCGTTCCAGATTGAGTAATAGTAGGCTTAGGTATTACTAGCACCATTACCGACAAAGTGGAACTTGAAGTACAAGAACTTTGATTGGTAGTATAGGTATAAGTAAGTGTATGCCATCCAGCATTGGCAGCGGTAGCAACAAAATCAGTACCTACCACCCCTGTTCCACTCCAAACTCCTTGGCCAGCAAATCCTTGATTATTTACAGTAGCCTGCAAAGGCAGTACATCACCCACACACACCATTGTCCCTGTTCCAGTATTAATGGTAATACTAGGCAAAGGCACAACTGTCATTGTAATGGCAGCAGATTGAACTGTACTACTTGTAACACATGACTCACTAGAAGTCATTTCAAGAGTTACAATATCATTATTTGATAAAGTACTGCTGCTATAGGTCGGTAAGTTGGACCCAACGTTAGTTCCATTTACTTTCCATTGATAAGATGGATTTGTTCCACCATTGGAATTACTACTCGTAAAGTTAACTGTACTTCCAGCACAAATGCTAGTAGTGGTAGTGCTAGCCGATACGGTAGGTGTTAAAGCATTTGTAACCGTAATAAAGCCAGCCTTCACCTCAGCGTCTGTCCCAATAGCATTCGTGCTACTCAAGCTCACTTGGTATGTTCCAGCTCCATTAAACTGCACTTGTGGGTTTTGCGAACTGGCCGAAGTTCCCCCAATGTAGGTAACAGTATTTGGGCTAAACGTCCAGGCCCAACTGGTAGGGGTATTAGTAGATAAATCCGTAAATGTGCTGCTTGCTCCCTGACAAACCGTAGTAGAAGATGCTGAAAAATCAGCTACTGGTGCTACCGAAACCAACCCAGTTACATTGATGTTATCTACATACATATTATTACCATAGCCATTAATGTTTTCAAATTTTAATAGAACCCCTGGTGAACCCGCATAGGCATTAATGTTAATCGATGAGCAAGTTGGACTTCCTGTACCCCCACACCAATCAGCACTTGTGGCCGGCACAAATGAACTTGTATAATCTGACCCGGTTGCGAAATTTCCTGTTCCGTTTTCGCCATATAACGCAATTCGCGTCCAGCTGGTTCCGCAGTTGGTACTTATGTAAACGGCCAAACTATCAGTATAACTGCTGCTATACCTGCGATACGCATACTCAAAGGAAAGAGTTGCCTGCGTATAACCCGTCAAATCAATAGCTGGAGAAATCAAACCATCTTTTTGTCCTGCTCCATTGTAATTAAAGTTATCAACTACTGCGGCTTGAGTTCCTGGGGAGTTTCCAGCTACAGTGCCTAAGGCCCACGTATTAGAAGCATCAGGGTTATCAACCGACCATTCAGTAACCGAACTGGTTTCAAAATCTTCTGTAAAAGGTAAATCGTGGCCGCCCACTTTTATAGCCTGGCTTATGGTGGTGCTATCGCTACCATTGGCATTGGATATAACTAATTTCACAGAGTACCATCCTGCCGCTGTAAAACTTACTTCAGGATTTTGACTGGTAGAACTGGACGATACATAGCTAAAGGTATTTGGACTAATAGTCCATTTCCAAGATGTTGGATTACCTGAACTACTATCGTTTAGAGTAACTGTTTCGCTTATACAAGGGTACTTTTTGCTTACGCTAAAATCGGCTAATGGAGGTTGACTGGCCACAAAACCGTTGCTTGTAAATACACCCCGACCAAAAGTGGCCGCCATTACTTCAGAGTCACTATCTCTAATTTGGAGCATATCTACCCGCACATTGGCCAGCCCAGAGTTTGAAGGAGTCCAACTTGGGCTACTCGCCAAAATATTGCTCGTTGCCCAAACCCCTACTTCGGTGGCCAAAATAACTTCTGTTCTATCATTAGGGTTAAATAGCGCCCAGCGCACCGGCATATCGGGTAGGTTTCCTTCTTTGTTTTGCCAAGTAGTACCGCCATTAGAAGTATACCATACTGAAGTAACCCCGTAGTTTTTTAAAGTTACCAAAAGCTCATTTTCGCTAGCGCCTATCTCTACACATGAAATTGTTCCCGAAGGAAGTGAGCCACCAATGCTCGTGGTACTTGGGCTACTATTGGCATTGGTAATTTTGTATAAATCGCCAGCTTCGGTTCCCACAAATAAGGTCGTACTAGTAGTGGTGTAAGGCGATACTCTTAAATGAGAAGCCTTACTATTCATCCCCGTTACCGTAAAGTTTCCAATAGAAGGAGTGCCTGTAATTCCTGTTACTCTATTAATCGTAGTGTTGGTTCTGGTTGAATACAGAATATTCAAGTTGTCGTCATAATCGGTGGGGTTTATAAACTTCCCTGTGCTTTGGTCACTCTGAAAGCGTGAGCCCCAGCTATTACCACCATTGGTTGATCTCCAATAGCTATTGTATACATAAGACGTTATTTGATAATTGGCGTTGGTTTGGTCTATAAAACAATAAGCCCCATCTCCCCCGGTGGCTTGCGTAGCAGCCGATATTCCAACACCATTTAGTTTTTGAGTTCCATTGTCCTGAGCTCCGGCCAACATATAATTATTTCCTGCGGTTGGATGAATTGCTCCGGCATAAAACTGTGTAACATTATAGCCATTGTTTCGTGCAAAAATTACATTGCTAGTGCCAGCACTACTGATATTAGAACTGTAAAATACCCCACCATCATTTCCAAAAATCACTTTAGACGAGCTGCCCGGAGCAAACACTATAGCATGCTGATCTGCGTGCACATAAGAACAGTTTAAGGCCGCAAGATTGTTGTTGTTTGACCATTTTGAAATTTGCGTCCAGGTGCTACCTGCATTAGTAGATCTAAATAAATCTATACCTCCTGCAATTATCGTATTCCTGTTATTAGGATCTACAGCTAATATCAAATCATACCATGCTTGTCCTCTTGTAAAATCGGTAGAAGGAATTCCATTGTCCGCGTCATTTGGTTCGGAAACACTCGTCCAGGTAGTCCCACCATTGGTGGTTTTCACCACTGCATCCAGGGCATTTCCACTTTCTATTAATGCGTAAGCGTAGTTGGCATCGCTAGGAGCACAGGCTACTTCCACTCTCTCGCCACCTGAGGATGTATAGGCAGTTGTCCAAGTGGTACCATTTGTACTTGTCAGTACTCGGCCACCACCGCGGTCTGTTCCTCCGTACGAAAAATTGGTGGTACCCACCCATATTTTTCCGTTGCTACCTAATTCTATATCGGCTGCCACATAATTATTGCTTGTACTAGGTACATTGGGCAGTACTTGTGTAAAGCTTGTTCCACCGTTTGTAGATCTTTGAAGGCCAGCATTGGCGCTACCATGCCATTGCCCGCTATAATACCCGCCTGCTACTGCGGCATATAGTACACTGGTGCCACTTTCATTTCTTACTACAATATCATTTACATAGTAAAAACCGGTAGTTGATGCAAGCTGTGTCCAAGTGGTTCCACCATTGGTAGTTTTCCATATTCCTGCTCCGCGGCTCGCTCCAGCTCCCCAGCCTTCGCCAGTACCTACATAAAAGGTATTCGTGTTGTTGGGATCAAAAGCGATACATGAAATGGCAATGTTATCCCAAAAATCATTTACCGCAGTCCATTGTGAGCTCGAGCTGGTAATATCATTATTGTACCATAGGCCACCCGTTACACCACCTGCCCATACTTTTTTCTTGGTAAGATCATTGGGGTCAAACATAAGTGCTCTTGTTCTTCCTCCCACATTATTGGGTCCACGCTCTACCCATGGTGTAGAAACCGCTCCCGGGCCACCAAGCAATTGTGCCTGACTTTGGGCTACTTGATTGTACACTGCTATTAATCGTTCGGTAGGTGGTCTTCCCAGTGCCGGATCCATCGTTTCCAGAAAGTCTTGCTCCCAAGCTAAATCCGGGCGATCCTGCTTTGGCATCTTTTTGATATCCTCAGGAGCCAAGTGAGGCCTGGTAGAATACGGATGTTCATTTAAAGTCTTTCGGTAAAGATCCTTTTCGGATGGTTGGAATATTTGACTGCCTAATACAAGGGCAAAAATGAATAACAAGGCTAGAGTAAGCTTTTTCATAAAATGTGTTTCTTATTGACTAGAGATACACTCGCTAAGCTAAACACCTCACTCTTAAAATCATATTTGGATTTTACCCGAGCCTGATGCCGCTACTTTCAGTTAGTTACAAAGTAGGTGTTTCTAAAAATTATTAATGTAATTGAATCGTAAAGTATTGATTTTGGCCTACTAAGGATGATCTTCTCCTATTTCTTCACTAAAATTCACCAACTTTAACTTTAGCAATTTAGTCCCTGCTAATACCTCTAGCCTTCCGCTATATTCTGTGGCATTAAATAGTATCGGTTCAGGAGACACCGTTTGGCTTTCGCCTTGCACATTTGGGGTAGTTGCATAAAATTTTGAAGCCTCTATATGGGTTTGTCCGTTTTGGTAACTTACTGCCGATGGCAGCTCTATGCCGTTCACCACAAATTTTTGAATCTTAAAATCTGAAATAGAATCTGCTAGCGAAACCCTAAAAAGGATACCCTTGCCACCACCAGCTCCCGAAATGTATTTGTGATACGTACAGTTTAAATTATCAGTGATCAATAGGCTTTCTTTTTTTGAAACAGAGCTGCATTGCAGTAGAATTAGAAGTGGTAAAATCCTAAACATCATCCTTGAAAAAGTTTACTTATTAAGAATGATTTTCCGGCTAATTGAAACATCCGAACCTTTAAGTACCAGGGTATATAAACCTGCATCTAATTTAGAAACATCTACTAAGGCATTGTCTCCGGTATGATAAATAAATGATGATTGTAGTACTTCTACACCCACTGCATTTATTATACTAATACTTAGTTGCTGGTCGGCCAAAGGTCCTGTAAACTCAATATACATGGACTCCTTTACTGGGTTTGGAAAAAGATTAAAATGTACATTTTCTGGAATTTCTTCTATTCCCAAACTAAATGACGCATAGCCGCTACTGGCGTAACAACCGTTTAGCCCGAGAATATCTACGCGGTACTGCCCCGAAGAACTCGGTGAAAATATTTGACTGTTGGCCCCTATCACCGCAGCTCCGTTACTATCAAACCACTGATAACCTTGAGCTATAATGTCGCACATCATTTGATTTGAACCTACTACTACTTTTGGTGTATCTGTTGGCAAAATGGTTAAGCTAAAAGACTTACTTACTATGCCGCATACCCCTGTATTGAGGGTATAATTAATGGTATGCGTGCCTGCGCCCAATACAGATGGATCGATTGTATTATTTACAATTCCTGGACCGCTATAGGTACCACCTATTGGTGTAGCCACATTAAGGGCCTTAGGAGCATCGCCTTCGCATATTGTAAAATTATTGCTGACCGAAACTAATGGCGGAGCCTCTACTACCACACTGATGTCTTTTACATTGACACATCCATTGGCATCTATGTACGTATAGCTCACCTTATGTGCACCTAGGCCCGAAATAGAAGGATCAAAAGTTTGACCTACAATACCAGCCCCTCCAAAAGTTCCGCCCACTGGGCTTGCACTTAGAGGTACAGGATTATCCGTTTCGCACAATGGTCCCACTGGACTTACACTTACCACTGCTGGCGCAAAAACATTTACAAAAATGGTATCTGAATATACGGCCTTAGGAAAAGCGCATGGCAAATCTGAGCGCAGCAATGCGTACACTGTGTCTCCATGTTTCAAATCAGTCAAAGAAAAACTTGAATGAACACTATTGCCTACTACTTTACCATTTACATACCATGTAAAATCGGGGTTCAATCCCTCATTTGAAGTAATTGGATTTAAACTCAAAGTATCTGTAGCACAGATAAATTGAGAATTATAATTTAAATGCATTTGCACAGTATCGGCTGCTGCAATATGTACATAGCCCAGTTTAATTATAGAATCTGAATCTACAGGATTAATCACTTTCAACTTAACTGAATAAGAACCTGGTAAACTAAAGGATACTTCAGGATTTTGCTGCGTTGAATAATGGCTGTCAGGTCCTAAGAAAGTCCATTCCCACGAATGTGGTGAGCCAAATGTTTGATCGTGAAAAACTACCGTATCAAGAGCACAAGCACTAGAGCGCGAGCTGAAACCCGGAGACGGTGGTGTAACAGGGTTTCCTTCAACCAGAATATTGTCCAGGTAAATATTATTGGCGCCTTTACTAATGGCTACAAATTTTAATCGCACCCCGTGCTGACCTGCATATGCGCTGAGGTTTACTGTATTACATGGTGCTAATCCCGATACTGTACACCAGTCGTTTACACCGGGGCTAAATGAAGTATTAACAGCGGCACTTGTTCTAAAGTTATTACTACCGTCTTCTCCATAGGTGGCTATGAGTTGCCAATTGTCTTTGCACCCACTAGAAGCCCAAACTTGCAAACTATCATCTGCTCTCGCCACAATTCCTGAGTAAGCGTGATTAAATTTCAGCCATACAGAATCATGTCCTGAAAAATCAATAGCTGGCGAAACAAACTCATAGGTACCCTTAATGGTGTCGTTAAACAAGGTGGTCATTACCACCTCTTGGCTTCCTACCATTTCTCGTTTCCATCCCCACGGTTGGTTATCAGAAATAGACCATTTGTTAAAATTTGTTTCTACGCTTCCGTCTTCTCTAAATGGTAGTGGATAGCCGCCTACTGCAATAGCTGCTGATTCGTACACGGAGTCTTTTCCCAAAGAATTTGAAACCGTAAGGCTCACAGCATAAAAACCTTTTTGAGAAAAAACAATTTGAGGATTTTGAGAGGTATCTCCTGTACCTCCCACAAACGTAAAGCTGTTAGGGCTTATCGTCCATTTAAATTCGCTTGGGTGGTACTCAGATGTTTCTAAGAAAACAGTTGTGTCATTCACACAAATATTTTGATCCAAATTCATTTTGGCCACGGGTTTTACAAGGTCACTATATACCGGTGTTTCCCACACACCTCTGCCATAGGTTCCCGCTCTTAGCTTTCTATTTACGTAGTTTATCTCAAGGTCGTTTACTATTACATTGGGTAAGCCTGCATTAAATCGCAACCACCTGTTAGTGATATCATCACGATAATACACCCCAGCATCAGTTCCTACATATATACTGTGCTCATTATTATCTTCTATTACCACACAGTTTACGGGCAAATTGGGTAAACCATTCGAAATGTTCGTCCAGGTGATTCCTCCATCCTTGGAAACCTTTACTTTTTCGGTAGTCGAATATCCGCTTACGGTTACTACTATATGATCAGGATCGTCATAAGCGGCAGCCACTCCAGTGATAGCTCTTGTAAAGCCTAGTGTGCTTAAGTATGTCCAGGAATTGCCATAATCAGTGCTCCTATATAGACGATTTCCATTTCCCATAAACAGGACATTACTATGCCTTGGGGCAATGCCCAACACATCAATATCAGTCATACCCGATATGGCAGAAGATGCAATTGAAGTAAAGCTCACCCCACCGTTATACGATTTCCAAATTTCATTAAACCCAACATACAGCGTATCAGGATGCTGTGGATCGAGTAAAAATGGCGTGACCCAATTTCCTGTTCCACTTGGAGGAAGGTTAAAACTTGAATTAAAACTAAAACCTCCATTAGATGACTTTACAAAATCGCCATAATACAAGGAAGCGTACATAATGTTTGGGTTTTTGGTATTGATGGCGCAATCCATACCATCACCACCACGAACTCTACTCCAGCCTGTTGATCTTTGAAGATGTGTACCATTATCCTGAGCACCAGCTATCATCCTTGTGGTATCTGTAGCCGAGGCCGACATCTTGTAGTATTGTGTGATGTTAATTCCATTGTTTAATTCATCCCAATTAAACTGGCCTACCTTATGGCGATAAATACCTCCATCAGTACCAGCGTACAAATCTCCAGAAGTAGGATGAAAATTAAGGTGATGTACATCAGCGTGAACAAAAGGGTTTCCCCCACCGCCATACCAATGTGTGGCAATGTTCCAGGATGAGCCACCATTTGTGCTTTTCCAAATATTTACACCTCCTACATATACCTCGTCCTTGTCATTTGGATTTACAGCTATTGCCAAATCATACCAAGCCTGCCCTCCTACATCATTACCATTAGTTTGCCAGCCCAGCAAATTGGGAGTAGTGGCCTGTTGGGTCCAGGTATTTCCTCCATCGGTAGATCTACACAAGGCCATAAAACCATTATTAGTAGACTCACCATATACGGCATACACATAGTTGCTATCGTCAGATGTTACAGCGAGCTCAATGCGCCTTATACCTCCTGAGGGTAGTGCAGAGCTGACGATGGCGTTCCAGGTGAGGCCATTATCAAGGCTTCTATATATTCTGGGACTACTAATACTAGTAGCAAACAGCACATTAGAGTTTGCCGGCTTTTGAACCATATTGGAGAATGAACCAATTTGTACCCTTGTCCAACTCGTACCAGCATCCGTACTACGGTAAATACCTGTAGATGTACTGGCTAATAATACACTTGTATTATTTGGATTGATATACACATCTGCTACTTTCACTTGTGCGCTTATCGAGTGTGTAAGGCCTGTAGCAAACCAATTATCGCCACCATCTATAGATTTTAAAACTCCAAAACTGTAGGTATCACCCCCATCTCGGTCTCCCGTAGCTAGGTACATCACACTTGTGTTGGTAGGGTCTATGGCTACATCCGACACACCAATATTAGCCAGCTGGTCAGTATTAGTGGTCCAGTCCAGCCCACCATTCTCACTTTTCCACAAACCTCCTGCCGGGGCTCCGGCCCAAATTACCGATGGATTATTAGGATCAAATTCAATACGGTTTATTCGCCCAATCCCATCCAGGGCATTTCCATTAAAAGGGCCTAAAGGTTTCCATTGGCCAATATTATCTGTGCTAGCGGCCATAGCCTGCACAGCGCTCATCATTACATTGGTTGCGGGTCGTTCGCCAGTAGGATATACGCGTGGCTCCATAAATGCCTCCCAGCGCTTATATTGCTTCCAGCCTTTGCCTTTTTCTATTTGACGCTCTTTCCAATAGTCCTCAAAGTTTTGTTGAACCGTGTAAAAATTTACACTTGGATCATTCATTTGATTTACCCAATCTCCTGATTGTGCAACTAAAGAAAAACTTAAAATGAATGTAAAAAGTACTGGAAATAGTCTTTTCATAAAACCTGATATCCTAATTATAAATAAACCCAATTATAGGTAGATCAAAACCCCTCATCCCAATCATACGAATTATCAAAGATAAGGATATTGAACAAGCGATTTATTCTCAGAAAGACAGGGATATTCTTATGTCTACTCTGTAAACTCCAGCAGCTTTTTTCGGTAGACCGAAAACAACTTAGACTTAGAGATGAACCCCACATACTTGCCGTTTTCTACCACGGGTAGGTTCCAGGCATTACTCACATGAAATTTCTTTATTACAGATTCCATGCTTTCGTTTTTCTCAACTTTGGCAGGCGGAGGAAACATTAATTCACGCACAAATGTTGAGTCGTATATTTTTTGGTCAAACATAATATGCCTAAAATTATCAAGTGTGAGTACTCCCTTTAGGTTGCCTTCATCATCTATCACCGGAAAGATATTCCTATTACTCCTACTCACTACTTTCACTAGCTCGCCCAGCGTCATTTCGGGGCGAACGCTTTTGAAGTTCCTTTCTATTACTTGCTCAATATTCAGCAAGGTTAGCACCACCTGATCTTTATTATGGGTAAGCAAATCTCCTCTTTTGGCCAATTGATCGGTATAAATAGAGTGAGGCTTAAGACTTCGTGATACGGCAAATGAGATTGTAGAGACTAACATCAGCGGCACAAATAGCTCGTAGCCTCCAGTAATTTCTGCAATCATAAAAATAGCGGTAAGCGGGGCGTGTAGCATGCCTGCCATCAATCCGGCCATTCCTACTAGTGCAAAATTGCTATTAGAAATACTGAAATATTTAATCTCGTTTACAATGCTACTAAAGGCGTAACCCAATGAGGCTCCCACAAAAAGCGATGGAGCAAAAATACCACCCACACCTCCAGCTCCTAAGGTAAGCCCTGAGGCAAAAACCTTGAGAAACACTAGGCCCAATAATAATGCTATCAACAGCCAGGTATTTTCAAGATAATCGCTAAAAAGACTTTCGCTTACAATACTTTCTATATCTCCATTTAGTAATTGGTTTATGGTATTGTAGCCCTCGCCATATAATGGGGGAATCATAAAAATTAAGCCACCTAATAAAACACCGCCAATTACCATGCGATACTTAAAGGATTTAATTTTCAAAAACTGCTTTTCCATCCAAAAAAAGTAGTGATTGAAGTATACTGACACAAAAGCACAGAGCACTCCTAACAAAACATAAAAGGGGACATCTCTTACCACAAATGGTGCTATATACTCAAAATGTACCAAGTGCATATTTCCCTGCAAAAAGATGGATGTAACGGCTCCTGAAGCCGAAGCCAAAAGAAGGGGAATGAGAGAACTAAACGTGAGGTCAAGACTGAATATTTCTATAGTAAAAATAATGGCAGCAATAGGCGCATTAAAAATAGCCGAGATAGCGCCAGAAGCAGCACAAGAAATAAGGACTAAGCGCGACTTGTAATTGAGGTGCATCATCTTTCCTAAATTGGCACCTATAGCCGAGCCCGTACCAACGGATGGCCCCTCCAGCCCCACTGAGCCACCAAAACCTACCGTAAAAATACTCGTAACCAAGTAGCTGTATACCTTCTTGAATTTGATAAATCCATTCTTCCGCGAAATGGCCAAAAGCGTGGAAGGCACCGGCTCCGAAACCGAATCCTTCAGCAAATACTTCTTTATTAATACAGTAATTACAATCCCGATAATAGGGAACAGAAAATAATAGGGATTAAAATAACGGGTAAAATATCCGTGCTGAACTTGCTCTTGTATAAAGTGTGTAGTGTTTTTTAATGAAACCGCCACCAGGCCCGTGAGAAAACCCACTACCACAGCCAAGATCAGCATAAATTTTTTCTGTGGGATATTCTTCGCCCTCCAGACTAAAAATTTTCCGAGCAAAGATTGTTTTTGCTTAATCCCTACCATCCTTCATTTCGCTTAATACTACGCGCAAGTTAAGCTCTTCTAGCTGGGCATCATCTAATTTGGCGGGGCCATCTATCATCAAGTCGCGCCCCGAGTTATTTTTTGGAAAAGCAATAAAGTCTCGAATAGTTTCGCTGCCGCCCAATAAAGCTACCAACCTATCAAAACCAAAAGCTACACCACCATGAGGAGGTGCACCATACTCAAAAGCATCCATTAAGAATCCAAACTGTGCCTTGGCTTCTTCATCGCTAAAGCCTAAAAATGATAACATTTTTTTCTGCAAGGCTTTATCGTGAATACGAATAGAGCCTCCTCCTATTTCGTTTCCATTCATTACCAGGTCATAGGCATTGGCACGTACTTTACCAGGGGCCGTGTCCAGCATTTCCAAATCTTGAGGATAAGGAGCTGTAAATGGATGGTGCATGGCATGCCAACGGTTAGAATCTTCATCCCACTCTAGCAAAGGAAAATCTAATACCCACAATGGAGCAAACTCGTTGGTCTTGCGAAGACCCAATTCATTGGCCAAATGCAATCGAAGATCGTTTAGCGCTTTTCTTGTTTTATCTATTTCTCCGGCCATCAATAGCATTAGGTCTCCTGGCTTTGCGCCAAAAGCATCTGCCCATTTCTTAAGCTCGGTTTCATTATAAAATTTATCTACCGAAGATTTTAAAGTACCATCTTCATTGTACTTGCAATAAATTAAACCGGTAGCGCCCACTTGTGGTCTTTTTACAAAATTGATAAGTGCGTCTATTTGCTTGCGGCTATAGCTTGCCAGCCCTTCGGCATTGATGCCCACTACCAATTCAGCATCGTCAAATACTTTAAAGTCTTGACCTTTTACTACTTCGTTTAGCTCTACGAATTCCATCCCAAAACGGATATCGGGCTTGTCACTACCATATTTTTTCATGGCTTCATCATAGGTCATTCTAGGAAAATCGCCTATTTCCTGGCCTGCAATTTCTTTGAGCAAGTGGCGTGTAAGTCCTTCAAAGGTTTGTAGAATATCTTCTCTTTCCACAAAGGCCATTTCACAATCAATCTGTGTAAACTCGGGCTGGCGATCGGCTCTTAAATCTTCATCTCTAAAACACTTTACAATTTGATAATAACGGTCCATCCCACCTATCATCAGTAATTGCTTAAAGGTTTGTGGCGATTGGGGTAATGCATAAAACTGACCAGCGTTCATCCTTGAGGGCACCACAAAATCACGAGCTCCCTCAGGCGTAGATTTTATTAGATAGGGAGTTTCCACATCTACAAAACCCTCCTTGCTCAAATAATTCCAAACCGCCAAG
>JAUICR010000074.1 GCA_030427785.1 Bacteroidia bacterium
CGACACCTCATCTCCTTCTTCATCAAAGTTCACTTTCACCTTGTGCCGAAACACTTTATAACTTTTATGCTTTAAAACTATGTCCAAATATTTAGCTCCCCTCCCATTGATCTTTACCGCAAACTTTCCATTCTGATCAGTTCGGTCAAAAACATTTGGAAACTGAGCTACTTCTATTTCGGCACTAACCACAGCATTTCCCGCCATATCCGTTACCCTTCCGGTAATATACTTTACCACCAAGCCTTCGTCTTGGGCTTTTTTATTTTGCTGCACCTCCGTATATATCCACGCACCTATACCCACAAAGGCAAGAAGCGAAGCAAATACAATAAGCATCCGAATGACGGAGTAGCCCTGCTCTTTGGTAAGGCTCGGAAAAATGTTTTTTCTGATGACTCCGCTAAAAATAAGAACCAAGGCACCTATAGCAATTCCGGCTATTCCTGCAATTTTTCCAAGGCTCTCTAATATTTCAAAATTCATTAGGTAGGGTTTAAATAAGCAGCATGAAAGTACATATTTCCATTAAACCCTGTTGCACTCCCAATTTTTATTATTTTTGCCCACCTCAAAAAGGTTCCGTGGCCGAGCGGCTAGGCACTGGTCTGCAAAACCAGCTACAGCGGTTCGAATCCGCTCGGAACCTCAAGGAAAAAAGCCCAGAATCCTCTGGGCTTTTTTTTGTTATTATCTATCTATTTTAACTTCGCGCTGCTCAAACCAAAAAAATAATCTACACCATGCACAAATCAATTATACGCTACCTTTTAACAGCGTTTACTCTATTAACTTGTTTTGCGGTACAAGCACAAAAAGACTCACTAATACTAGTAAATGGAAACACCATAGTGGGCGAAATTAAAATGATGAATAAAGGTGTACTACAAATTGAAACGCCTTACTCAGATTCTGACTTTAAAATTGAGATTGAAGGAATTAAAGAGCTATACTCCAATGTTCGGTTTATGTTTACTACAACCAATGGATCCAGGTATACCGGCAGCTTTGGTACCAATGAGCAAGGGCTAATCATTATAAGAGACGATCAAAAGGGTGAGGTGGTAACTACTTTGCAAGACATTGTTTTTATCAATAGCCTTGACGATGGTTTTCTTAGCCGGCTGTATGCCAGTGTAGATTTAGGTTATTCGCTTACTAAGGCAAATAACCAACAACAATTTAATCTGAATTTCCGGATGGGCTACCTTGCAGACCTTTGGTCTTTAGATGGGTACTATAATTCTCTTATCTCCACCCAAACGGATGTAGAAAAAATACAGAGAAACGATGGAGGTGCAAGTTACCGCTACTTTTTACCTAAAGACTGGTACCTATCGGCAGACATTACTTTTTTATCCAATACTGAGCAAGACCTGGAGTTGAGGACAAATGGTAAACTCGGTCTGGGAAAGTATTTAATTCATACAAATCAGGCCTATTGGGGGTTTAATGGTGGTTTGTCATACAACAATGAGGACTTTAAGCTAACAGCCTCTGATGCCAGTGATTCTTTATACGGCCGAAAGTCGTTTGAAGGATTTTTGAGAACAGAGGTAAACCTCTACGACATTGGTGATCTAAACCTTTTCACCAATATCACGGCTTATCCAAGTTTTACTGAGCAGGGTAGGTGGCGTGCTGATTTTAGATTTGATGCAAAGTATGATGACTTCCTGATAGATGACTTTTACATCCGAGCAGGATTTACACTTAACTACGATAATCAACCCGCAGCGGTGGGTAAAGAAGTGGATTATATTTTTACCACCGGTTTTGGGTGGGAATTGTAAATACTATTTCTGAACAAAAAAAGGGCGGCCAATTGGCCGCCCTTGTCTTATACACTATTCTAGCCCCCTAAATCCCCCGAAGGGGACTTGTGCTGCGTTGAGTCCTCTTCGGGGGATTTTGGGGGCTATGGTCTTACAAGTCAAACTTGATTCCTTGTGCTAAAGGCACACCTGTAGAATAATTGATCGTGTTTGTTTGTCTGCGCATATAAGCTTTCCAGGCATCCGAACCACTTTCGCGGCCACCACCAGTTTCTTTTTCGCCTCCAAATGCACCACCTATTTCGGCACCGCTTGTACCTATGTTTACATTGGCAATACCACAGTCGCTACCAGCTGCTGAGAGGAATAATTCTGCCTCGCGCAAGTTGGTAGTCATAATAGCGGAAGAAAGCCCTTGAGGAACCGCATTCTGCATTTCTATCGCTTCTTCAAGAGTCTCATATTTTATCAAGTATAAAATTGGGGCAAAGGTCTCATTACAAACAATTTCATAATCATTCTTCACCTCAGCAATACAAGGCTTCACATAGCAACCACTTTCGTAACCAACCCCTGATAATACTTCACCCTCTACTATAAAGTTTCCGCCTTCGGCTTTCGCCTTTTCTATGGCATTCAAATACATTTCTGTAGCTTCCTTATCAATCAATGGCCCTACATGATTGGCCATATCCAAAGGATCGCCAATTTTAAGTTGACCATAAGCCTTCACCATTTTCTCTTTTACCTCATCGTATTTACTGCTATGTACAATCAATCTACGGGTAGAAGTACAACGCTGGCCAGCAGTACCTACGGCACCAAATACCGCTCCTACCAAGGTAGCTTCCAAATCAGCATTTTCGGTAATAATAATAGCGTTATTGCCTCCCAGCTCTAGCAATGAATAGCCAAGACGTTTGGCCACAGCTTCACCCACTTGCTTACCCATACGGGTAGAGCCGGTAGCCGATACAAGCGGAATGCGTTTATCATTACTTATCCACTCACCCACTTCTTTTCCACCATTTACTAAACAGCAAATACCTTCTGGCAAATCATTTTCCTTTAACACCTCAGCAAAAATATTTTGACAAGCTACACCACATATGGGTGCCTTTTCAGATGGTTTCCATACACACACATCACCACACACCCACGCCAGGGCTGTGTTCCAGCTCCATACTGCCACCGGAAAGTTAAATGCTGAAATGATACCTACTACTCCCATTGGGTGCCATTGCTCATACATACGATGCATGGGTCTTTCGCTGTGCATGGTTAATCCGTACAACTGACGACTAAGACCTACTGCAAAATCGCAGATATCAATCATTTCCTGCACTTCGCCCCATCCTTCTTGCAATGACTTACCCATTTCGTAGGAAACTAATTTTCCTAAGGCGTCTTTCTTTTCTCTAAGTTTTTGTCCAAACTGGCGAACAATCTCACCGCGTTGTGGTGCTGGCAAAAGCCTCCAGGTTTTGAATGCAGCCGTAGCCGAATCCATTACTTGGGCATACTCTGATGCCGAAGTGGTACTTACTTTTCCGATAAGTTTACCATCTACTGGCGAATACGATTCTATCATTTGGCCACTGCCAAAATGCTTTTGACCTGTAGAAGTTCCGCTATTTGTAGCTTCCACTCCCAGCTCTTTTAAAATGTCGTTTATGTTAATTGCGCTCATTCTATTTGATTTTGCCGCGAAGGTAAAGGTTAAGCTTTAGATAAGCCATGGACTAAGCCGCGTCTTTAGTGGCAGGTTAACTCAACTAAAACTATTTTTGGCTTATTCTATATCAAATTTTACGAGATGAAAATATCCGGACCCTTTGAAGTAAAGCTATTGCCCCTGAACCATACCGTTGAATCTAAAGGCGGTGTGGCTCTTGGTCGTATGTCCATCGATAAAACTTTTCATGGCGACCTATCGGCTACCAGCAAAGGCGAAATGCTGAGTGCTATGACACCGGTAAAGGGCTCTGCTGGCTATGTGGCTATCGAGCAAACCACCGGCACCTTAAATGGAAAAAAAGGGAGCTTTGTTCTTCAGCATTTTGGAATAATGGCCGGCACTGATAGTCGCCTTGTACTTGAAGTGGTTCCCGATTCGGGTACAGAAGAACTCACTGGCCTATCCGGAACCATGAACATTGATATAAAAGACGGGAAGCATTATTATGAATTTGAGTATGAGCTGAAAACTTAAATCATGAATAATGTAAAAATCACCGAACTAAGGCCTTTTGCCGAAGATGACCGAGGCAGAACCTATGAGTTTGATGCCGCTGCTAGTGACGCTTATTTATTGGCTTTTCGCAAAAAGGGAAGTGTAAGTGGTAATCATTGGCATGAGGGAAAATCGAAGGGAAAAAACCCCGAAACATTGCTTCTCGTGTCCGGCACTGTGGAACTACATACCCAAGATTTGAAAGGGCAAAACGCACAAACTTTAGTAATAAACGCTCCTGCCAAAATTCAAATCCCGGCTTTTATTTTTCACCGGCTTACTGCTATTTCCGATTGCTGTTTTTTGGAGTTTAACTCACTAGAGGAACACAAAGCTGATACTAAGTATCCTTAGAAACCCACCACATACCTGGTAAACCATACAAGAGCTGCCAGAAAAACAACCGTTAAAAATATTGAAATGAAGGCCACTTTTATTTTTGTTTGTCGCTCTTGCACCAACCTTCTTTTTATACGCTTTTTAATATCTCCTCTTTGTTCCTGCGTTAAGGGTTGTACTTCTATCAACCGTGCTTCTTTAGTTTTGCTCCTGCTATGTTCTAATTCTTGACCATACAATTCTTTAATATGAGCATGCACTTTTTTAGGCTTACGCATATAAACCTCTTTTCGCATACCAAAACCCATATAACCCATTACTTAGAATTCACCTTTTTTCCGCTTGGGTAGCGAATTTTATACTCTAGGTTTATCGTCTTTTCCTCCTTAGGTTGAAGCGTAAACTCCCAGGTAAGAATACCTGTTTTTTCCTCTTCTTTGGCTCCGGTACTTTCTACTTTTTCTACTGTAATACTGCTGTTACCAGAAACAGGATATTGATCTATAATCTCCAAGGTAAGCGCAGCAGCCTTATTGTTTCGCACTTTTATCTGGTAGTGAAAACGCTCTTCTTTATTCTTGCTAAATACCTTATTGGCCTCTTTTAGCTCCATGGCTTTGCGCACTACCACTATGTTTTCGTCTTTTCCTAAATCTACTTGTAGCGTATCACTTGCCTGTTCTACATTCAATAAAGTTTCACCTAAATAAGTTCCCTCCAAGTAAATTCCGGCAAAACCGTTCATCAGGTTCATGTTCTCCCAGCCCACCATACTTGCGGTAAGAAAGGCATGCTCATTTAGCTTAGGCACTGCACGATATACATAACTCGCTTCCTTCTCATATTCCTTAATGCTCACCTTATATTCCTGCCCATCACTAGGCACATCATATGGCAGGTCCACTTCAAACTTGAGGTTCACGGGGTTTTGAGAGATTTTGAATTCGTCTTTATCATCTCCCATAATGTCATTATAAACTCCACGTGATGGACTACCGTATTGGGCAGGCAACCCTCCAGTAACCACCTCTGTTTGTGAAATGGCCGCTTGAGGTACATTTACACTTCCACGCATTTTAACGCCATCCACATAGTAAACCGTTCCTTCGCTTCTCGCTCCTCTTATATTCATCGAAGGCGATTCCATAGTTAAATCTCTTTCAGGCATTCTTTCTATTTCGGGCTGCTCATACACCACCACAACCTCCGAAAGACTTTCTGAGCTTTCATTCATTTTTAAGGTATAAAACTTCTCTCTCCCTGTAAGGCTGAAATTGTATTTATGATAACCCAAATAGGTTGCTTCAAGCATAGTGGCCGGAGTTTTCAGGTCCAACGTAAAACTCCCGTCCATGTCACTTACGCAGCCTTCTATCAATTCGCCTTTACTATTAAGCGCCACCACATTGGCAAAGGGAATGGCCTCTCCAGTTTTTTGATCTATCACCACCCCGCGTATCAAACCAGTAGTCCCGCTTATTTGTGGATTATTGGTAGTGGGCTGTGCAGGATAATAATTCTGATTTACAAAGTTTACATACCAAGTGTTCAACTCGGGTAACCTTCCGTCTTCATAGGGGTTTCCGGTACTCAAGGTTAGGTTAACACCTTTCCATTCTTCACCTGTGTTTTGGTATACCTTGGCTTTATATTCTATTTTCATTGGCTTAGAAACGTCCTCTACACGCAAATCATAATATGGCTCCCAGCCAGCATCGGCCACCACATAGCTCAATTGTGCCTTTATGCTTTGCACCTTATCAGATTTTACTTTTAGCAGCACCACCCCTTTGGCCTTTGACTCCGCCATGCGCTTTTCCTGTAGCGTGTTTATTAGCTTCTGCCTTTTTATATTCAAATCATCAATCTCTGTACGCAGCTTTTGCTTGCGCTGTTTTATTTCTGTCAATCTGTTTTTTACAAAATCCACTCCTTGCTGCAGCTGTGTTACACTCATGCCTTGCCATACATCAAAATCTGTGTTTTGTAATACCACCTGCTCCTCATTTACGCTTATCGCCAAAAGGCTTCTCTTGGCCTCCACCTCTTCACCCAGACTTTTTAGCTGAGCATTAATAGCCGCTATTTCTTGTTTAGTTTTTTCCGAATTGGCATCATAGCGCAACTCATGCTTCATAGATAAAATAGTGATATCGGCCTTGGTTTTAAACTGTATCGATTTTTCATCCAATAGTGGAGATACATCTGTGAACACAAGATTATTCACACCAAACGCCAAATTGATTGAAGCATCTCTACTGACCTGAGCACCTATCCCAAAAATGGTAACATCGTTAATCGTGGAGCTAATTTCCTTTTCTGTTTGAGCTAATCCTATAAATGGAAAACACAGTAGCAGCAATAGTTTTTGAGCTTTCATATAGCGAAGTTTTATATTAAACGTTAGTTGTTTGACAGCGTCATTTTGAAAACGATGCCCAATGTAAGAGAAGTTTTAGAATTTGTGCTTCGATTCTATTTTCACGCAAAGAGCGGAAAGAACATGTCACGCAAAGGCGCTAAGCTGCAAAGTTTATTTTGTGCAAAATCTGCGCAAATCTGTGTTTAAAACCACTAAAAGTTCAAACCCTAGCCTACTTAATAATACATCACCCCGGTCCCCACATTCTTAGGATACTTCACTTCATAGGTGATTTCATAAATATTTTTAGCACCCGGTTGCTGCTTCAATCGCCATTTAATAATTCCTGTTTTTTCATCATAATCACCACCACCCACATTGTTTACAGTTACCTTAATATCCTCATGCTGCGAAACAGGCACTTGATCTCTTAGCACTATATCTACCGGTACTTTCTTATTGTTCCGCACCTCTATTTTCCATACGAAATAATCTATCTTATTGCTACCAAATAACGTTTTCTCCTGCTTGTTGTATACTCTACTTCTCTTTACCACCAAGCCTTTATCACGCCCTAGCGAAAGTTGTAAAGTATCATCAGGGTTCTGAGTATTTAGGAATGCCTTCCCTACATAGGTATTATTATTAAACAAAGAAAGCTCACCATCTAACAAATCAAACTGCCCCCAGTTGTACACCTTAGCTACTAAGAAAGCATCAGGATCCAAACGTGGCTTTGCATGATACTCATACTTAGCATCCAGCTCCAGTTCTCGCAACACTACAGTAATAGGCGAGTTGGTAGAGGCAATGGTTTGCTTACGGTCTATCGTATATTCCTGTTGGGTTAGATTTTGAGAAACGGCAAATTGTTGGTTTGCTATAACGTCATCCATCGCTGCAGCTTCACTCTTTTTGAATCGAGTATTAGCATTACTCATTTGCACTTCATTCAACTGCTCTGGTCTCCCCACATTATTATAATTCACATACCACACACCCATATAGGGTACTTGTGCTCCGGCTGAAGGGTTTCCCGTTGCCAGCTTCAAATCCACATGCGTCCAATCCTCCCCGGTTTGCTGCATAATCTGCGCCTTATGGCTAAGTTGTACAGGCTTTGTCAAGTCGTCTACCCGCACATCATAGCTGCTTTTCCACGAAGCACCCATCACAATATAGGAAAGGTGAAATGTTGCATTCACAGCACTTTTAGCTTCCACTCTAACTTCTACTTGCCCTGTTTTTTGAGCAAATACCATCCTCTCTTGATTGAACTGGTTCTGTAAAGCCTGCTTTCTTTTGGTGAGTTCGTTTTTCTCAGTTTCGGTTTTATACCAATCCAAAGCATTTCGCTCTCTTATCTCTTTTGTAATTTGAGCGGCTTTTCTAAGCTCTTCGCTGCTTACGCCTTGGGTTCCTCCTATGGTGCGGTTTGCTTCCAGCACTTCTCGCTCCATTACCAAACCATGCCTTTCGGCTTCCAATTCATACAATCGCATATCCAGTTTTTTCATCTCTTCTTCCAGTTTCGCCATAGATACACTCTTGTCGTCCTCTGTTAAATAGTCTATTTTATGCGTAATAGACAATACTGTAACACTACCTGTCCCGCTAAGGATAATAGAGTTAGGATCCATGCTTTGCGCCAAGCCGTGAAACACTAGGGTAGTGGTGCCTTCAGGAACCAAAACATTAGCCGATCGGCTTATTTGGGCACCTTGTTGAAAGACTGTAACCGTCTTTATTTCAGATGGAATATTTTTAGAATTGGCTAACGTTAGCTGAAGACTGCAGGCTACAATTAGTAACGAAAGAAGCTTTTTCATTTTCTGGATTTTTGATTTGATAGCCTCCAATAACCAAAAATGAGACCACCGTTAAAAGTAGAAAAGAAATGCTATGTGAAACGCTGTTAGAATTTCTCCTTTTACCGAAAAAATCTATTCTTTAAACGCACCAAAACTGTACGCTAAACCTACTCCTAAAATTTGTTTAAACTGGGTGCCTGGAGCATTTGCGGTACCATCACCGTTGCTGTCTCTTACGTTTACATCGTTATCATATATCAGATGTAAGGCTAAAGTAACGGTGATGCTTTTATACACCTTCAGCAAAAATAAAGTCTCCCAATTCACATCTATATTTTGTGGACGATCAAGATAGTTGCTAAACAAATTAAGCTTAGAGGCTACTTCAAACTGCTCCGAAAATGCCTTTTTGTAAATAATATCAAGGTAGGCTCCAAGTTCCGTCCTGTAGGTGCCATCGTTATCAAGTACGCCTACGTTTGGTGAATTAATATCATAAAAAACACCTTCAGCGGCAAGGGTGGAGTCCAACACAAAGGTTTGCTTAATTTGAATTGGAGAGAAATATACATTCAAGCCTTTAATACTTGCATTGGTAAGCCCAAGACCGTAGGTTAAATAAGCAGGAGCCATAAAAGCCGAAATACGATTGACATAATCTGGATCCTTAAAACCATCTGTGAACTGTGTTCTAAAGTTGGCAAACAAGCTGAGACGCCAGGCTTCTGAGGCTAACTCTCTGTCCAAACGTGTTGTAAACTCTAAACGATCGTCTGTTTTTATATCCTGCCCTGGCTGAAAATTATAACCAAAGTTTGCTTCTAAAAGATTATTCCAAACCCATTTGTTTTTGGAATAAATAGCTAATTGCTTAATTAACCCGTTAACATTCGCGTTGTTGTTACCCCCTGCAGCCCAATTTGTAAGTGAGGTCTGTGTCATAGATACGTTGTACAACCCAGACCAAGCCCATGGTTTTACAGTGTCCTTTTTTACATCACCTATAGCATCATCAGATATGGTCAATACGTTCCCATCGGTTTGCCCATAAACTGATCCGGTAAAAATGATTGCTAATAAAAGAAGTGTTGCTTTTTTCATGATACACCAGTGACTTGAATTATTAAGGCACAAAAAAACTATTTCTTTTTAAATGATTAAAGAACAATTTTGAGCAAATAATTACCGGTGACTACTCCAAATAAAGCGATAGAATTTGAGCTTGAGTTTTGAGCACTATAAAAATGGTCTCGATACCGAGTTACTATCCGAAGTATAGTTTTGGAAAGTATGAAGTGTACCCGATTAAAAGAAAGAAACAGCTTTTATTATACCTGAGGCTTTACCTGCAATGGCCTTGAAGACCAGCGCCACAATACCACCGCTACTAAGAAAATAAAAATCTGAGCCCCTATTGATTGCCAAGTAGGATAGAAACCCAATAGGTCTATTCTGGTTTCAAAAGGCATCAAGCTTATATTTAACCATCCAGCCTCTTGTAATGCGGCCACTCCTTTGCCTACCAATACCACGGCCAATACAGCTACCAATAGCGAAGAATACTTGAAGAGCTGAGCAAGTGGTAGCCTTTTAGAAAACTTAAGTAATAAAACCGCTAGCACGCCAATAACAACGAAAGCCGAAACTACTCCCGCGCCTATAGCTGCATTGGTACCTTTAGCACCTTCTAAGCTTACTGCTGATAAAAATAATACCGATTCGAAAGCCTCGCGAAACACAACCAAAAATGAGAGTCCTGCAAGGCCCATCATGCTATTTTTTTGTGTCAAACGGCCAATTTTTTCATTCACAAACTTTTGCCATTTGCTAGCCTCAGTTTTAGAGTGCATCCAAAAACCTAAATAAAGCAGTACCACCACCGCCATTAATGCAATTAGGCCTTCCATTACTTCGCGTTCGGCCCCGCCAAATACAAACCACGTTTGAGCACCCCACCACAAAGCTAAACCGCTTATCAAGGCCAATACCCATCCGCCATGTACCCAAGCCTGGGCTTTTGTTACTCCCGTTGCTTTTAGCACACTAAGTATGGCAATGATAACCAGCACTGCCTCTAGCCCTTCGCGAAGGATAATAGTAAATGAAATAATAAAGCTCAACCATGTGCTTAGTCCCTTATCCTTCAGGATGGTTTCTCCCTCATTTAGCATAGCTATAGATTGTTCTACAGCGCTACTCACCAGTTCAGTTGGTTTGCCTGCTTCTATATACGAGCGCATTTCGGCCAATTGTTGCTCCAGTGCTACAGAAAAATGTTTGTCTTTTGCTGCCAACTGAACCTCAATAGGTTCTACCCCATCTAAATAAGCTTTTAAAGCAAAATTTCTTGCTTCTTCCTTATTACCCTTCAAATAACTTGCTTCTGCCTTCCTTAATGTAATTCGTGCATATTCAAGGTGATTGGGTTCGTTGGCACTTGCTAATCCTTCAGGATTCATTCTGGCAACAGCCATTAATGCTTTGTCTTCTTTCAACCGAGGATACACTTTTTGCAATTCCTCATTACTCTTAGAGGCTAATTGTGCCAAACCTATAGACTTTGAAAGTTTTAAATCTTCTGTTAGCGAAACAGATTGCTGCGAAAGAGTTAAAATATAAAAGGCCAAATCCCAGGTTTCCTCTTCTGTCAAATCAGAAAAAGCCATCATACTGGTACCTTCTACTCCAAGTTTTATAGTATTAAAAGCCTGAAAGGGAGAAAGTCCATCAGCTTTATCAGGTTCGTGAAAGTTAGTAGGCAAAGGGTCTAATCCAGCAGCAAGTGGCCCGTCTCCTTTTCCATCGGCTCCGTGGCAGCTCTGACATTGAGCGGCAAATATTTTTTTTGCATTTTCTAAGCGTGGCCATTGTATTGGAGCAGTTTGCAACTGATGCACCTCAATAGCTGCGCTCTTTATTTTAGATACTAAAGCCTTTATTTCATTTTGGCTCACCTTAGAGATTACCAGGTTTTCTAATTGACTAGCCTGCGCTTGCGAAGAATCTTCTAAATCAACAGAAAGCTCCTTTATGCTAGAGGCAAACTCCAGCATTTCGGCATATTCTGCTTCGCTAATAATTTCCCCATCTTGTACGGCCATGCCATAGTCGGCAGCCATATAGCTAAGTAAATGAACCAATAGCCTACCATCAGTTTGTGCATGCAGGCTGTTCTGAAAAGAACATACAATTAGAATGGAAAAAAGAAAACTTCTCAAGTGTATCTTATTTAGACCAATTAAAAATAGGCGCAAATATAATACACCCTTTCATCATTAGGTAAAATTGTTCTCAATCTTTTCTTCGGTGCAAGATTTTGGGCTGCTACGGAAGCATAGCTTTAAAAGCGGTATAGCCTGAATTAGCTAATAACTGTGTGTCACAATTTTCTTCTGCGGCTTTATCCTCAATATTTTGAATTCTATTTACCGGACTGGGATGTGTGCTAAAAAACTGAGGGGTAGTGCCCCCTTGGCCTGCATTTTCGAGCTTCTGAAAAAATATTTTTGCCCCATCACAAGCATAAGGTGTTTGCGCTAAGTACTCTACCGATCGCAAATCAGATTCAGTTTCATACTCTCTGCTAAAACTTAATCCTGCCACCTGACCCGCCATTTGCCCGGCTATTTCTATCAGCTGATTTTCATTATTCCCAAGAAGTATCCCTAATAAAACCGATACACCATATTGCTTCTGCATGGTTCGGCTACTGTGACGCAAATCTGCATGAGCTATTTCGTGACCCAACACCCCTGCCAAGGCATCTACATTATCCAGGTATTTTATCAACCCTGTGTACACATAAATGTAGCCACCGGGGGTTGCAAAAGCATTTAGAGTACTATCATCTTCTAACAAGTATACTTCCCATACAAAATCATCTTTGTACACCACCTCACCACTATTGAGTATTTCATCTACCACTTGATCCAGATACTGATACGCTTGTGCATACTGTGATCTAGATAGTATTTTATAACTGGGGTCACTAGCTATTTGTTCGCTTACCTGTTTTCCTAGTTTCTTATCGTCCTCTACCGAAAAAAGCAGCACCACATTATCGTTTTTATCGCAAGAGGAAAAGGAGAGTACAAGGGCACTCAGAAAAAGAAATACAAGTGTTTTTTTCATTTCTCAATCATTTTAAAGCTTCCACAATTTGGGAAACGGGAGCTCTGTTTTTATAATTTATGTCAAAATATCTATAGGTAATTACTCCATTTTGACTGACCACAAAAGTAGCTGGAACGGGCAAGGTTGCCAACTCCTGTTCATTATTCTCTGCCAAGTCCAAATTCATTGATTGTTTCAATTTTTCTTGGTAGCCATCCGTTACTAAAAAATCTACGTCATAATCTCCCATTGTCTTTCCATCTTTATCGTATAAAAAAATAATGCCCTCATTCATTCCCATTTTGCCATTTTCTGCATCAAATCGTTCAGGAGATACAGCAATAACAGTAGCACCTTTTTCAAGAATATAAGAAAGCGAATCGATGAGATTATTCATTTGCTTACTGCAAGCGGGGCACCAACTACCGCGGTAAAACATAACTACCACAGGGCCTTGATTCAATGCATGATTCCATGAAAATGATTCTCCTTTATAGGATTTCAGTTTTACTGAAGGTGCTTTATCACCCACATTCAACCCTTGTGGTAGTGTACTAGCTACTATCCCATACTGTTCTGGTTCTTGAGCCATCATGGAAATGCTTAGGGTTATAAATAAAGTACTTATACGTAATTTCATAGTATTCAATTTTGCGTCTAACATACGGAAGGTATTCTATTGAGATGTCTGATTGCTTACTTTTGACCTAGGTAGTTTACATCAAATTTGAATTATCAATACATTTTACAAAAACACATATTATGAAAACCAAATTATTCAGTATGCTACTTGCTTCATTTGTGGCAGTAGGTAGTATAAGCGCTCAAAAAGGGGGTGAAAAGAAAAGCCCAGCTGCAGAAACCGTGGTGACACATGGTGATGCAAAAGTGACTATCAATTACAGTCAGCCTTCTATGCGCGGACGAACCATTTATGGCGACTTGGTGCCTTACGGTAAAATTTGGCGCACGGGCGCTAATGAAGCTACCACATTTACTTGCAATCAGGATATAAAAATCAACGGACATGAATTGCCTGCGGGAACGTATTCCTTTTTTACCATTCCTGGCGAAAAAGAATGGACCGTTATTTTCAACTCCGAAGCTGAACAGTGGGGGGCTTATAAATACAACGAGAAAAAGGATGTGCTACGCTTTACCGTAAAACCTACTAAAACGGAAAAAACTGAAACAATGACTTTTTTAGACGGAAAGGATGGTTTAATCTATTTGGATTGGGAGGAAACAAGAATAAAGCTGAGCTTTAAATAAAACTTTGTTTATTAAAGAATCCATCTGCGGGAGATGTATTAAAACTAGGAGATAATTTCAATTTGTTCTCCTCTATGTTTTACTACATCTCCCGCTTTTAGTTTCTTTCGTATCTGCTTTTCTACCTCACCATTTACTTCTAATTCGCCATTGGTAATCCTGATTTTTGCTTCGCCTCCACTTCCTACCATTCGCAGGATTTTCATCAACTGATTTAGCTGCACAAAATCTTTTCCATCTAGTTTGAACTCCATCGCTACTGTTTTAATACTCTTAGCATTTTAACCTCTTCACTACTTTGTATTTTTATAAAATACAATCCTGACACCAGGTGTTCCATATTTATCTTCAGTATAGCGTTCTCCTCTCTTTTAAAAGGTCCACTCAAAACTATTTGTCCATTAGAATTCAACACGTGGATGGATATAATTTCTTGAGAAACTGTATTTCCAAGTTCGATGCTTAATGCTTTAACTACAGGATTAGGATAAAAATTAAGGTTTACAATCTTTGTTTCATCAACAGAAACATCACCCATACACAGTAAGGCAGCGGCACTATCAGCTACAACTCCAAGTTTTGCAAACAATGAATCTCCCGGGCAAACCGTTCCTTTGGCACAACTACTAGGAGAGGTACTTGCATTTCCATGTCTGTGACCCGCCACATTATCCAGCACCATTTGCGAACCCGCATGCCATGAGCTACCCTGCGGAGCTATGTTATACTTACATCCTATCCATGCTATAAGTTGTGATAAACTAGCCAAAGCTGTATCACTAGGATTGAAAGATCCAAAGTTTCCTAACAAACAAATCCCCACAGTTTCACCATTCATGCAACTAA
>JAUICR010000307.1 GCA_030427785.1 Bacteroidia bacterium
ATCCTGGAAAATATGTGAACCTCAGTATTAATTTGAATACCCTCATTCAAAATTCAGGAGATAAATTGTATAATAATCCTGGTGTGGACTACAGGGTCACCTTATATCTTGGATCCGACTGTGGTGAGTCATCAGAATATAGCTACTTCAAAACCGACAATGATTGCTGGGATAAAAGTGCTGCTGCTAGCGCACCTGAAACCGAAAGAATTGTAAAAGCTTTTCCACAACCAGCTGCAAACGTTTTTACTCTTGAGGTAAATGACTTTGAAGGATTGCAATATGAATTGCTGAGTTTAGATGGTAGTGTAATAAGTACACAGACAATTATAGGAATGGAAACACAGGTAGATATCTCACAATATGCTGCCGGCATCTATTTCTTGCGCGTTAGCAATGCTGATTATTCGTATGTTCATAAGCAAAAACTTATTATTCAGTAAAATGTAGGTTTTGTTTAAACTATTTTACATAGCATTCTATAACCTTACCAGCCGCTATTGTATAGCGGCTGGTTTTGCTGTATTATTTACTTTGAGCGGAATGGCCCAAAACCTAATCCCTAACAACTCCTTTGAACAATTTAACGATCCCGATTATCCGTACTTAGATACTTCTGAGACCGTTTTCATTGGGGTAAAAGAATGGTTCAATCCAATCGATCAAATAGCATCTGTAACCAGTTATAGACTTGAGAATAATAGAGGTAACTTAAATGTTATTAAACCGGCACACGGCCAAGCTAACGGCTTTCTATACTTCAGGCACGATACTGTAGGTCTTTTTAACCATCCTTACTACAAAACATTTCTGCAAACTAAACTATTGGATACACTCCAAGCGGGTTGTAAATATGAATTCTCGCTTTATACTCTCCCGACTGGCATTACTTTTATTGAGCCAAATCCATTTGATAGCCTAACAAACTCTGGAATGTTTTGCGGGGTAAAGGAGATAGATGCTCATTTTAGTAACACCCGCATTTTTGATAGCACTAGTACCATAGGAAAAGAATTTGACAATGCTAATATTCAGCCTCAGATCAAATTAAGCAATGGCTCCTATATAACCGATACTGCTACCCATACCTTCCTAAAAGGAAGCTTTATCGCTACAGGAGGTGAGCAATACCTTACGCTTGGGTTCTTTAGCCCTATAGATTCTATTCCTGTTTACAATTTGCGCTACAAAAAAGTGGTTACCTCAAAAACCCCTGTTTTTTGGGGCAACGTTATTAGAATGCATGTGGATTACTTGAGTTTAGAGCGCCTATCACCACCAGATACTTTAATCACCTCCAGCCGTGATACCAACCTTTGCCCTAATGATAGTTTGCAAATTTTTAGTTATGCCCAGGATGCCCTTAGCTTAAAATGGGATGATGGTAGCACCGATAGCCTGCGTACCATTACCCAGCCCGGTACTTATTGGGTAGAGGCCTATTACCCTTGCGGTGATGTATTGAGTGATACTATTTTAGTAAGCCCTAGTAGCGCATTGCCACCTATTAATGTAGCTGACACTACTGTGTGCAAGGGTAAGGCTGTGCAATACACGCTTCCCCTAGGACCTGATTATTTGCTAGATGGAAACCATGTAAGTAACAATTTTAGCCTTAGCCAAAGCGGGATGCACACCCTAAAAGCTAGTAATGTTTGCGAAACCAAAACTTTCAACTTTTTTATTCATGAAAAGCAGGTCAATCCTTTACCTAACATTAGCATAGGCGATACGGCCTTATGCGATGGCGAACAATTCAGCATCGCCCTTCCCCCTGGTTTTGACTATAGCTTAAATGGTGCAGCATTGAACAGCAACAGTTTGCTATTAGACCAACGAAATGAGTACCTGCTGGAAATAGACAATAGTTGTGAGACCAAAACCGTGAGCTTTAGCATCAATGATGATGGTTGCGAAATGGAGCTTTATATCCCCAGTGCTTTTACGCCCAATGGCGATGGGCTGAACGATTGTTTTGAAGTATACGTTACCGAGTATGATTCCTATCACTTACAAGTATTCAACCGCTGGGGCAGCCTAATCTTTGAAACCTACAATCCAAATGATTGCTGGGATGGGAAAGTAAAAGGAGAAATTGTGATGGGGACTTTTGTGTACAAGATAAATGCTGATGACGGTAAAAGTATGCGCAAGGTACATGGTACCGTGAGTGTGTTGCTTTAAGTGAGTGTCTGCTGGCCGGTTGAATTCCGCTAAATCTTTTTTTTACTCTATAGCAGACTTTCAATTATATGCGGGTGTTCTTTTGTTAATTCCACCTCCACTTCGTGCCTCAGCACCTCCGCCAGCCTTTAGATTAGCCTCATTGTTTTTCTTATTAAATTTCGATTAACAAGCAAACGGTCAAAGTGACCCAACGCGCCAGCAAAGCTCAGGGCTTATCCTCCGATGCGGTACTTTGTCCGTTTTACTTTTCCAGCCTCAAATAGTTATTAAAGCATTCGGGCTTATTATCAAGGTTTTGAAGGAGGACAAGTATTGCTTGCTAACCTTTAATCCAATTTGTTATGAGTAAAAGTAAAGAATTCATTGGTATTGACATTTCAAAAGAGACGTTTGATGCCGTTCTATTATCCGATGGGAACAAACCGATCCATGAGGTTTTTGAGAACTCTATAAAAGGATGTAAATCATTTTTAAAATGGTTGAAATCCGCAAAAGTTGACATTGACACTTGTCTGGTTTGTGCAGAGCACACCGGTATGTAT
>JAUICR010000308.1 GCA_030427785.1 Bacteroidia bacterium
GCTTAATACCTATAGGCTTTCCACCCGAAAGAGTGCGTAGCTGCTTAATAAAGTCCATCATTTCCATGGGTGAAGTAAAGGCTGAATGGCCGGGAGGCGAAAGGATATCTTTACCAATAGGAACATTTCGTATTTCCGCAATTTCAGCATTTACCTTTTCGCCCGGCAACATACCTCCATGGCCTGGTTTGGCTCCTTGCGAAAGTTTAATTTCAATCATCTTTACATTAGGGTGGATAGCTTTTTTCTGAAAAAGCTCCGGATCAAAATTTCCTGCGAGGGTGCGGGCCCCAAAGTAGCCGGTACCTATTTGCCATATAATGTCTCCTTCATGCATCAGGTGATATTTGGTAAGCCCTCCTTCTCCTGTGTTATGAGCAAAGCCTCCCAGCTTGGCGCCCTTGTTTAATGCTTCCACAGCATTCTTGCTAAGCGAGCCATAGCTCATAGCCGAAATATTAAGGATACTGGCATTATAAGGTTGTGTACAATCTGGCCCTCCTATTACAACACGAAGGTCATCAGGATTTACTATTTTGGTTTTCATCGAATGATTTACCCACTCGTAGCCCACATCATACACATTGCGTTGGGTACCAAAGGGCAACGTAGATAGCTGCTTTTTAGCTCGCTGGTATACTATAGAACGATCTTGGCGCGAAAAAGGCACCCCGCTAGAGTTGGACTCAATAAAGTACTGGTTTATTTCTGGTCTTATTTCCTCAAAAAAGTACCGCAGGTTACCAATAAGAGGAAAGTTCCTTCTGATGGCCTGTTTCTTTTGCAGCATATCATTTAGCCCCACCAAGAATAATGGCATGATTAGTAGAAAGGACCACAGTATGGGTGGCCAAAAAAAAGATATGGCTGAAATTCCTAAAATTAATACAGCAGAAATAGTAATGAATTGCTTTCTCATGATGAAATTTTAATTGAATAAAGCTGAAGTAAAACTAATTGGAAAATTGGATTATTTAATTATTTCTTCCGAATAAATACAGCGCAGCGGGTAAGCAAATATCAGACCCCATTTCTACCCTTAGCAACATTCCTTAACCAGACTATTTAGGAGCCAAACTTACTAACTTAATGTATCTAACAAATACCTGCACACCACCAGTGTGAATAAGAGTAAGCTGGATACGGTGCAATTACACTATACACAGGCTATTACGAATATTCAAGCTACTATATCGGTACTGCTATTCCTTCTTTATATTCCACTCCTGCGCTTACTATTTAGCTCACACGACATCCCATAAAACTACTAAATAAGTTGAGATTTTCTGGGGTTAGAAAATCCAGGCAGTTTAAGCTGGGTGATATCCACCCGCGCGGGTAATTATACCCCGATTGATTAATTCCTTTCAATTTAGCTCATACCCATATACCTGTGTAAAACAAATAGTTATGATTTTAATGAGAATTTATTTTCTGTAAAGGCATAGCTATTGACATTGGGGATGGCAACAAAACAATGTCTTCATGGAAATGACTTTAAGCTTATGTGCCAATTGCGTAAACACACCAAAATGCACTCTTAAAAATGGACATCCTGTATTGCAATGCGAAGAGCACAGCGTTGCGGAATGGAAACCAGTAAAAAACGAATTAGCCCTTAACAAGCAAATAAAAAATGAGCCGATAGCAATCGAACATTTTAAAGGGCTATGCGGTACCTGTGAGCTAAAAGACAGTTGTGGATGGAGAAACCCAAATACAGTAGTATTTCACTGTGAACACTATATATAATATCAAACAAAAACAAATGATTACTCAAGAAAAGCCTAAAACAGGCATGTACGAAAACGTTCAATTACAGTACAATAAGGCTGCAGATTTGATGAACCTTACTCCTGGTGTGCGTAAGATTTTAGGAATCACCAACAATGAAATCGTAGTACACTTTCCAGTAAAAATGGATGATGGTAGCATAGAAGTTTTTACAGGCTATAGAGTTCAGCATAATAATGCCTTGGGCCCTTACAAAGGCGGATTGCGCTATCACCCTACTGTAGATATTGATGCAGCACGTGCACTTGCTACCTGGATGACCTGGAAAACATCATTGGCAGGCTTACCTTATGGCGGAGGAAAAGGTGGTATTCAGCTTGATCCATTAAAATATTCTATGTCTGAACTTGAGCGTATTACTCGCAGGTTCACTTTTGCATTGGGCGATAATATAGGCCCCGAACATGATATACCCGCCCCAGATGTAAATACAACCCCGCAGATGATGGCCTGGATTGCGGATACCTATATGAGTACCAAATCTACCAATGAGCGCACCAAGAACGCTCACGTAGTAACTGGTAAACCCGTAGGAGCCGGAGGATTAGAAGGTCGTGATCGAGCCACCGGATTTGGAGTTGCTTTGGGAATAAGAGAGTGGGCAAAACACCGTGAGGTGAGCCTAAATGGTATGCGCTATATCGTACAAGGATATGGCAACGTAGGATATTGGGCCTCACACTTTATGCATGAGCAGGGAGCAATATTGGTAGGTGTACAAGATGCTAGCGGAAGTATTTATAATTCCGATGGAATACACCCGGAAGAATTGCTGGCTTATGCATCTGCTAATAACAACTTTATTAAAGGTTTTGAAAGAGCCACCGAATACCCTAACTCCGATTTCTTTGGAATTGATTGCGATATAATGATTCCCGCAGCTATGGGCAACCAGATAACAGCCGAAAACGCTGACCTGGTAAAAGC
>JAUICR010000309.1 GCA_030427785.1 Bacteroidia bacterium
TACTATCTACAACATACAGGGTTCCATTATTCATAGCCAAGGCAAAGTACTCGGGCTGGGTAACGGCTATATATACCGAATCAATAACATCCGTACTCACACCATCTTTTAGGTAGATGTATTGCGATTGACTCACATTGGCGTAAGGGTACTTTTTGCTACTGCTAAAACTTTGATTTGCATTTTCCCACAGGTAAGTTTCGCTAGGAGTTACACCTTCTAACAAAACGGAATCGCCACTACAGATAGCTAAAGTATCAGGAACAATACCTAGAGGGAGTTTTACAATAACGTCTACTGTCAGCGTTCGCTTACTCGATACCGCACACACATCATCCTCCACAGATAGGTAAAAGGTGTGCGTACTGCCATGCTGACCCGCGTGCTCAGGTGCTATAGCCCATTCAAATTCTACATCATTTGTCACAGGATTGGTAAAAATAGTTTGCGGAAATATGGGTTGAATTTGAGCTTTGCTCACATAAGGACTGTTCATATTCCATGGTGCATCTAATGCATTGCCCATTGCCGAAAAAGTCAAATACTGAGGATTGCTTCCGTTTAGATCAAAATCATAAGAGTTCACTTCAAAACGAGCTGTATCACCTGGCCTTACTACCATTGTATATGTATCATCTACACGTTGTAAATCATAAGTAGCAGTATCTATTTCGGCCACAGGCGTATTATTAGTATGAGGCAATAGGTACACCGTAGCTGGGAAATCTCTTCTCACTACTCCTACCAATATTCCATTCTGCCACTGCTCTATTTCTGTAGCGTAATAGTAGATTCCTGTGTTTCCAACTTTGGCATCAAACTTAATGTGTCCGCTTGTAGGATGAATAGATATAGGGCCATTAGCCACATTAGTACTAGGATTTGGAAACGGGTTAGTTGCAGAGTAATTGGTTTTATAGGGTATTGAAGTATTTAAGCTTGATAAGGGTGCCGCCAATACATAATGTAAAGAGTCTGTTATCTGCCCCTTTTCAGACTTTGGCAAAAACATTTTATTGTATAAGGTAATAGAATGTTCTGGATCACGATAAAACTGAGGAGAGTGTAGGTTATTATTAGCGTACATCACGGCCGTATTAAAGTGACCTGTTATAGTACTCAAATTTTCAGAGCCTACTCTACAGCAATCGCTATAGCTAAAATTCCAACCCGCAGCGGGCGGCTGCCCTACTAAGGTTATTGTATCGCTCTTAAATACGTGCGCATTGTAAATACAAGAAATGGTAGTTCCACAGGTATCATTATTAGGCACAATTGCCTCACGTGTGGCTGTTATGCTTCCTTGCGGCCCATTCAGGTATTGAACAGGACCTACAATAGTGGAGCTACAGTCAACATACATTACAAGCTCAAAAATGTACTGACTAGGTCCTACACATTTCCAAGAAATGTTACTTCCTATAAAATGACCTGCCTGAGCCGATAGTGCAAAAAGTATCGTGAATAATAGTATCAATTTTTTCATAGCTGTGGATATTTACAGCACATAATTACTTCTTATTGTAAGAAATACTTCATGTGAATGAGTCTATCCTAGCTATTAGTTAGGCAGCGGCTAGGGTAGCTCCTCCAGCAAAACCTCAACAGCTTTTTTCAATTGTTCATCGACCCCTTTGGCTTTGTAATCGGGTGAGTTGGGCACAATCACATCGGGTACTGCCGGGCCGTTTTCCATGTTCATACCATCCGCTTTTACATACCAGCCCCTAAAGGGTACGCGAATAAAAGAACCATCTAATAATCCGGCTCCACCTGTAGAAATCACCGCTCCAAAAGTTGGTTCACCTACCAAGGTTCCTATTCCTAAATTCTTATACGCGTGCGAAAAAATCTCGGCATTTGAATAAGAGCTTTCATTACACAGGGCCACCGATGGCTTAGTCCATGCAGAAAGCGGAAGACGCTCACTATAGGGGTAATAATCTTTAAATTTCGTGTGGTTTTTCTCCAAATTATCCGTAGCACCACGCGGCACGGTATAAGCATGTTGTTGCACATTCAGCACTGCCATAAGGTAATCGGTGGTCCAACCGCCACCATTGTAGCGCACATCTATTACAATCCCCTCTTTGCCGTAGCCACTTGCCATGAGCTCACGCTCAAATCGCTCAAAACTTTGCATATCCATCCCTCTTATGTGGATGTATCCCAGTTTACCTTTTGAATATTCTTCTACCAAACGCTTACGTTCGGCCACCCATTCTTCATATAGCAACATCCCCATACTACCGCTTGGGCGAACAATAATATCCTTATCGGCTCCTTCAGCACTTTTTACTGTTAGCCAAATTTCCGAATCTGCTTCGCCTTCCAGCAGCTCATAAAAATTGCCATTGGATTCTACCTTCTTGCCATTTACTGCCAATATCACATCGCCTACTTCCAGTTTATTCTTTTGGCGATAAGCCGCAGAATTGGCCACCACGTGCATCACTTCTACCCCTTTGCTCAATGGCTTTACCTCTACGCCTAATCTGGCTGTACGTTCGCGCTGCGTTTTTTCCGGGTCACTGCCATATACCCCCATGTGGCTGGCATTTAGCTGCCCAAGCATCCAGTTCATAATGTATCTATAATCCTGGCTGGTAGAGGCAGACAAAGCCCAGGGCTTATACGTTTGCTTTAGCTTTTCCCAGTCCTTCCCATGAAAGTTGGGGTCGTAAAAACGATCGTTCAAAATAGACCATGCTTCATCAAA
>JAUICR010000075.1 GCA_030427785.1 Bacteroidia bacterium
AAGTTGAGCTCGGTACCACCTGGTATCTACATTTTGATGGTAAAAAATGCGAGTGGAGAACTGGTGAAACGCTGTATTCAAGTGGTACATTAGGGCAAGAAAAAGCCCCGACCGAAACCGAGGCTCACTTCTAAATACTGTACTAAAGGGTTAGTTTTTTGAACGTTTAAAACAAAATTTTACCACAATGGTCAGAGCTGAAGTACTTACTACGAAACAAGAACTGTACCATGCGAAAAATCATGACTCTTTTTCCTGTCAGGCAAAAATTAGGAATTTAAATTTTCCTTAGATGCCAGAATAGAAGGTGATTAGGTTTAGCTGACTTTGCCGATATCAGGAGATGGAATTTCTACAAAGTTCCCAGATTTGTCATAAACTCTAATAAAGAACCTAAATGAATCGCCAGGAATGTATTGACTTTTGCCCTTAAAAAAATTCTGCCCCTGATAATCATTTACATCTCCTGTAGATTTTGTCTGGCTTTCCATTAAGCTAACTTTACTACCGGCAGCATCAACTTTCCAAAGTTCTACTTCTACTTTATCCAGCAATTCATCATCATGTACATTATACACCACTTCAGCTTCTGATAGCGATGTTGTTCCGATGGTTTGGTCAGTGTACACGAAGCTTCCGGTAGGTTGGTTGTTATCCACTACTTTGAACGTTTCTGTAGTAACCGTTGAGTTACCCACATGATCACGACAGGTTACAGTAATGAAGTTTTGTCCAAGGATATTAATACTGGTAGGTTGAGGTACTGTGTACTCAATTCTTTGGCTAGTACCGCTGAGAGAGGTGGGACGATAGTCATAATACGCACCCGCGTTGGCTGTAGCGCTTAAGCTAATTTCAGCATGCTGCAGTCTTTTGTCATCTGCAAATTCAACTATTACTTGAATATCGTCACCATCAGCCACATCAGCAATGGGTTTTATAATGGTGATAGAGGGAGCAATATCTTGCTCTAGTGGTTCGTCCTCTTCGCAGCTAATTGCTAGCACTGCAAAGGCAAAAAGGTAGGCTAGTTTTTTCATGGTACTATTTATTCCTCAGAACGCTCTACATATTTGGCGTCTATTTGCTTTTTATTATTCACTCCCAGCAATCTGATTTTTTCTGCTCGTTTTACCAGATTCCCTGTCCCGGTGGTGAGTTTTTTCATGGATTCCTGGTAGGTTCCCTGTACAGTGTTTAATTGTAAACCTAGTTTTTTCAAATCTTCAGTCAGTCCAACAAATTTATCATACAATGCACCTCCTTGTTTGGCAATTTCAAGGGCATTTTTGTTTTGATGTTCCTGTTTCCAAATGGAAGAAATTGTCCGCAAGGTGGCAATAAGAGTGGAAGGACTTACAATTACAATATTCTTTGAAAGTGCATCATTAAATAATTCCGCATCATTTTGAGTAGCAAGAGTAAAAGCTGGTTCGATAGGAATAAACAGCAATACAAAATCGAGCCCCCCAATACCATACAAATCCTGGTAATTTTTATCACTGAGTCCTTTTACATGGGTGCGAATAGACTGGATATGAGATTTTAGATTAGTGGCTGCCTCCAGGTCATTTTCGGCATTCACACTTTGCTCATAAGCCACCAATGATACTTTTGAATCTACTATGATATTTTTATTATCAGGCAATTTTATCACCACATCCGGTTGATAGCGCTTGCCTTCATCATTCACCTCGGATACCTGTGTTATGTATTCGCGATCTTTTTCTAAGCCCGATTTTTCGAGTATTCGCTCTAAAATCACTTCACCCCAATTTCCTTGCGCCTTGCTATCACCCTTTAAGGCTTTGGTAAGATTGTCAGCTTTTTCTGTGATATCCTTGTTGAGTTCACTCAGATGCTTGATTTGCGAAACCAGAGCCGTGTTGCGCTCTATACTTTCCTTATTGGTGTCTTCTACCTTTTTTTGAAACTCCCCTAACTTTTCTCTGAGTGGGTTTAGTAATTCGCCAAGGTTCGACTTGTTTTGGTCCGCAAATTTTTTGCTCTTCTCTTCTAGTATTTTATTGGCTAATACTTCAAACTCAGATGCAAAGCGTTTGTTGATATTTTCCAATTCGCTTTTTTGCTCAGATAGCTTTTCCTTCAGGTTGGCATACTCGGCCTGCCCTCTGGCAAGCTCTCTTTGCGCCAGGGCATGCGTGTTCCTTTCCTCGCTCAATTCAGCCTTTAAAGATTCTAAATCAGCCTCCAGTTTAGTATTTAACGATTGTAAAGACTGTGCATTAGCGCGCTCTTTCTCTGCCTCACGATGCCCTGCTTCCTGTGCTCTACTTATCTTGTTTTTGGCAAGTAGCCACGATATGGCAAAGCCCAGTGCAATACCTAAAAGTAACCATACAATACTCATGATGCAAAATAGGTGTTATAGAGTCCAAGTAATCCTATGATAAACATTTGAGCTGCCAAAGATCCTACTATCAAACCAAGTAATCGGTTGAATACTTTTAGGCCATTCACCCCTAGTCGCTTTTTGATGTAAGGCATTCTTTTGAGAATAATATAATTGGCAATACAGCAAATTATTATAGCCACGGTAACTCCTGTGTAGGATTGCCATCCGCTGGTTTTGGTGCTAAGGTTTATAAGAGTAGAAGCAAGTCCGGGCCCTACTATAATAGGAATGGCTAAGGGTACTACGCTTATTTCATTTCTCTCTTGCGCTGCAATTTGTTCGGTAGGCCTGTGGTTTACTTTTTTGTCGTGTCCTTGCACCATATTGAACCCCATAAATAGGAGAATGATGCCACCGAACACTCTTAGGCCATCAGGCGAAATTCCAAAAAAGTTGAAGATGTAAGTGCCGCTAAAAAAAAGTACAATCATCGCGATAAATACTGCTTTTGTATTTTTTGAAGCAATCTTTTTATACTCACTCATAGAAGCGCCTTCATCTACCAAAGTGAGCATTATGGCCCCTGCAGATAGCGGGTTCATAATGGTAAATATTGAGATGGAGTCTCCCAAGACTGAGCGTAAAAAATCAATCACACTTTAAGGTTTGCAGATTAATGAAATAAGGTGCAAAGGTATAAATGAAGATGAACCCTTTGCTATTTAGGATATATTTGAAGCAACGAAAAATATTTTGTTATCAATACAAGGCATACATTTAATCTGTTGAGGGTAAATCTTTTGCTGCTAGCCTTTTGGATTGCCTTCCAATTGCCAGCTCAGCAAGATATTGAAGGTAATGAAATAGCTCAATTAGAGCGGTTGCTTGAGCAAAAAAAACATGCTGAATTAATTTCTGCTTGTAATGAGCATTTAGCTGCTGATGCTAAAACCAGTTGGACACCATCCACAATGGCCGTGCACTACTACCGCGCAAAGGCCTGGATGGACCTGGATAGTTTTGCTTTGGTGATTAAACATGTGCGGCCTGTAAAGGGAGCTCCAATTCTCAATAGCCAGGACTACCAATCGTATTGGGTAGATTGTATGTATCAACTGGCCTCAGCTTATGAATACGCTGGTGATGTTGATAGCTCTATTTATTTCTTCAAGATGTCCTTAAACGGTGGACAAAATCTCGAAAATCCGGATTATAAAAAGCTTGGGAAAACATGTAGCTATATAGGGTATTTATACTGTTACGTACAGCAAAATTTCAGAGAAGGGGAGCATTTTTACTTAAAAGAAGAAGAGATGTTGAGGAGCTATGATGCCGAAGATTTAACTTGGGTAAGGCACTATTTAAACCTAGCAGGAACGTATTCATCAAGGGATTATCAAAAAGCGCTCAATCATAATATCAATACGCTTTCCTTTATAAAAAGGATTCCAAATAATGCTGATTATTTAGTAACGGTGTACAACAATATTGGAAACCTTTACTTCAGGCAAGGGAAGTATCACAAAGCCATAAGGAATTATAATATGGCTCAGGAAAAGTTTTTGTACGAAGAGGAATTAGGTGATGTTTCGCCCGCTTTTTTATATGAAAATATGGGGGCTTGTTACAAGCGATTAGGTATTTCAGATTCTTCAGAGTTGTTTTACACAAAGGCTTATGAGCTCAACAAGGCCGAGTATGGCCCTAATAGCATCGAGTCTGCAGAGTCACTTTTTTTATTGAGTTCATCTATTCTTGACAATGATAAGGATAGTAAGATGATGAGTAAGGCAATAAGGAATTTAGAGTCACATTATCAGCATCAAAATTATGGTCTTAAACGTTTTTATAATCTAGCAGCCGAAAAGTTTTACGCGGATGGATTAATTGATTCGGCTTTGTATTACTATAGTCTAAACCTTGGTGTAGTTTCAAAAAGTAATTTTTTAGAAGTGCCTTCTATTTATTTGGATGCACCAGTTCACATTTCCAACCCGCTGCGAGCCAAGGCTAATATTTTGCTCTCCTTAGGTTTTGAAAAAGATTCTATTGAGTGCATAAGGTCCGCTATCAACCATTACAAGGCCTTATCAGAATTAATGGATGAAATGCTTGTGTATAGAAGCTCAGAACTGGAAAGGGTAGACTATATGCAAAGCTCACTCAAGGCCTATGAAAAGGCAGTAGAAGCGTGCTTTTATATGTACCAATATGATAATTCCGGATTAGATGATCTCTGGTTTTTTATGGAAAAAAGTAGGTCGAGTGTACTGATGCTTCAAAGCAAGGAAGCACAAGAGGTAAGCCATAATCAAGCGTTAGCAGAATCTAGAAGAAAGTTAAAAGGCCAAAGGCAACTGTTAGAAAGGCTGTTAAGAGATAAAGTAGATAAAGAGGATAGTATAAGGGTAGAGTTGTATAGCATAAACGAACAAATAGATGTACTAAATGATCAGTTGGGACTCCAAGTCGGGTTTGAAAAGATGCGATCCCAAAATTTAGAATTATCATCAGCCAAAGATTTTGTAAATAAATCTGAAAAGGAGGGCATTGTACAGTTTTATCAAACGGATGAAGCTGTGTATGTTTTTACTATCAATAAGGAGGAGGTTTTTGTAAAAAGGATTGAAGGACCTGCACTGCAACAATTGAAGCACCATATCGCAAATTTGAAGTCTTTTTTAAGGGAGGGGTTGAAATTGGATCATCTGCAGCATCAATTTGATGAGTACACAAAAAGTGCCTTTTACCTGCACCAGCAGCTCCTTGCAGATTTTGCTAATGAACTGGAAAATCTTAATGTTATTTCGGATGGTTATTTATCTGATATACCTTTTGAAATTTTATTGGCAAAGCCACCTACTGATAAGGCGGGTGTAAATTATAGAAACTTACAATACTTGATAAAGGACCTGCGTATAACCTATGCTTATTCATTTTCATGGCTCTTAGGCAGTATAGAAGCGGAATACGTAGATTTTGAAGAGTATCCAAAAGTTTTAGCTTTTGCTTATTCCAATGAAAGTGGTAGTAGAGATGTGGGGCAAAAAGTGGACCTTTCGGCCAGTGCTCGCGAGGTGCAGTCTATTGAAAAAATATGGCCGGGTGAGGTCAGTTCTTTCGTTGGTGATGAGGCTTCGGAGCAGAATTTTAAGAGAAATCAAAAGGCCAATCAAATTTTACATCTTGCCACGCATAATGTGGTTGACACTTTGAATTTTCTGAATAGTGGTTTGGTTTTTAGAGATAGTGAAGATTCAGATGAAGATGGCCTTGTGCATACTTATGAAATTGATCAACTTGTTGGTCCCAAACAATTGGTAGTACTAAGTGCCTGCGAAAGCGCCATGGGAGATTACGTGGAAGGTGAGGGATATTTTAGTGTAGGAAGGGCCTTTGCACAATTAGGTACACCCTATATTATATCATCGTTATGGCAAGCATCAGATGTATACTCTAGTGATATAATGACCTTGTTTTATACAAATCTTGCAATGGGGAAGAATCCGCCAAGCGCTCTTCGCGCAAGTAAATTAAAGGTTCTAAATAGCTGTGACGAGCTAAGTGCACATCCATCTAATTGGGCGTCTTTTGTATCAATGGGCTCATTGCACGAACAGGCAAATGCTAGAAAAAGAAGCCTCAAGCCCATTGTGGTTGTTGGTATTGGAGCACTGTTACTAAGCTTTGTAATAATTAGGAGAAAACGTTCTGCCTAAGCCTTGAGGTTCTGAATGCCTTGCGTTTTACAGGCTTTTCAGCAATTCCTTTGCTTTTTCTTGATAAGCATTGTCGGTGGTGCTCAGCTCTTGTAGCAGAGTTTTGGAGGCATCAAAATTTTCAGTTTTTACGTAGGAAAGAGCAAGAAACCATGTAATGGTAGTTTTTGGGTGAGCCCCTGTTTTGTGCAGGTTTTCAAGAATTCCAATTGCATCATCCACATTGTTTAAGGCCAGCTGAGTTTGGGCAATAAAAAAATCTCTTTCATCACTAGGCTCGCTATTTAAATACAGCGGCAGGGCTTTTTCAAACTCCCCACTTTCGTATAAAAATTGAGCTTTATCAAAAGAATCAAGATCAGACACCTCGCCACGCATAGTAACGGGAGCGTAAGGTTGGTATGGCTCATAATAGGTGTTGAATAGATCTTGAGAATTTGGCGTAATCGTGTTGAAAACAAAGTATAAAGCTATTAATATACTCACACTGGCTGCGGCAAGTAGAGGGGTTTTGTAGCTGCGCCTAGATTCCAGTTGAATTGGGTTTAGAGTAGCCTCTATAGATTGTAGTCGTTCTTTAAGTTCTTTTTTAGACCATTGCTTTATACCTTCTGCTAAATCTTTTTCATCATTTAGCAAATCCATATATTTAGGATTATTGTTAAGGATAGACATTAGCTGAAACTCTTCTTCTTGGTTCAGCTCTCCACCAACAAAGTCTTCAATTTTCTTTAAAACTTCTTGCTCTTCCATAGGTTTGGTCATTTGAGGTGCATTAGCTTTCTAAGCTTTTGCATGCACTTATATTTTTGATTTTTGGCGGTACTTGTATTTTTATAATCCATCTGAATCATAATATCAGTCATTGATAACTGTTTGTAGTAATAGAGTTTAAGTAGCTCTCGGCAATGTTCGCCAAGTTGTTCCAATGCATTTTCAATTTGTGTTAATCGTTCTTCCTTTAGTATCCTATCATCTTCCATATCCAAACCAGGACCTGCAATTTCTAGCTCTCCATCCTTGGTTAGTACCGTCTTCTTTTTTCTTAACTCAGATATAAACTTAAATCTGCCGATTGAGAAGAGGTAAGTTTTTATGCTGCTAGTTAATTCTGATAGTTTTTCTTCTTTAATGTTTTGAAATAGTACAATAATTGCATCTTGATACACGTCTAAAGCCATCTCTTGACTGCCTCCATACTTCTTGCAAATCCAAGTACAAAATTCCTCGCGATACTCTTTGTAAATAGCATCTAGAACTGTGTAGTCGCCTTTTAAAATTTGCCTAATAATAAGGTCATCAGTCATTCAGTTAAACCTTTATGTTGTTGTTGAGTTTAGGTAACCCAAAATTAGTAGAATATATTCCCTACGAGATATTTTTAAAATAAATGGGTGACCTTTTTTAAATGGGTGCATTAAGGGGCAAAAGAACCAATTCAGCAAACCTTAACCAGTCCATTGCTGAGTATGTTGAATAATAATTAGAAGTCTTTAGAAGCTGCAAACACCCGGAGACTCTAATTATTTTTTTACTTAAAAATGTTGTTGTGTTGAAAAGCCGGCTATAATTCCTTCAAACCCCTCGAATGAATGCCGGCTTTTTTCTTTTTATCCCAGCCCTTCTAAAATATTAGCTTTGCTGTTATTTAGATTATGTTTCCTAATCTTATTCATTCGGCCATCCCTTTTTTCGTGGGTTTTATTATCCTCGAAATAGTTGTAGCATCTTACTACAAGGTAAAAACCTATGAACTAAAGGATGCCTCAAGCAGTATAGCAATGGGCTTGGGCAATGTATTTACAGGGCTGCTATCAAAAGTCTTGGTGTTTTCAGCTTTTACATGGGTACATCAGTTTGCTATTTTTAATTTGGGCTATCAGTGGTGGGTGTGGGTCCTGGCCTTTTTTGCTGAAGATTTCAGTTATTATTTGTTTCATCGCAATAGTCATAGTATCCGATTTTTTTGGGCAAGCCATGTAGTGCATCATTCTTCGCAGCGATATAATTTGGCAACGGCTTTACGTCAAACATGGACTGGTAATTTTACCGGAAGTTTCGTCTTTTGGCTATGGATGCCTCTTCTCGGTTTTGAACCATTAATGATTGTTTTCTTGCAAAGTGTTAGTCTTTTATATCAATTTTGGATTCATACAGAGTTGATAAAAAAGCTTCCTGGATGGTTTGAGTTTATCTTCAATACACCCTCGCATCATCGGGTGCATCACTCCTCAGAGCTTAAGTATCTTGATAAAAATCACGCAGGGGTACTTATTATCTGGGATAGAATGTTTGGGACATTTCAAGTAGAAGAGGAAAAACCTACGTATGGTTTGACTACCAACATTAGTACTTTCAATCCGCTGCTAATAGCCACGCATGAGTGGATAGCTATGGCAAAAGACGTATTTAGCTGGCCAAAATATGCCTTCTACTATATTTTCGGCCCTCCTGGTTGGAGCCATGACGGTAGCAGGAAAACCACTAAGCAGTTGCGTGCCAAACAAAATTTGCCATTAAAACATAAGAGATGACCAAACTTAGAGTCCTATTAGGTGTTTTTATTCTATTCAGCTTTGAAATGGCCGCTCAAATTTCTCCACGCCTTCAAGCCAAAATGGAGGAGGCATCCCAAGAATATTACTCTATCCGGATTGAGTTTTTGTCTGAAGTGGATTTTGTTGCATTAAAAGCGCATTTTGAATCAGAAGACATTATTGTAAGTCAACGGCCAAAGTGGGTAAATAGGTTATTACTAAAACAAGCTCAAAAATCCCAAAAGGAGGTTTTAGAATTTTTGAAGAACAGAACCCAAGATGAATTAGTAGCCTACCGGTCATTTTATATTGTAAATATGATGATTGTGGTTGGCACAAGTGATTTGATTAGAAAGCTATCAATGTTTAGCGAGGTACAATGGCTTGATTTGGCAGATGATGAAGTTTTAATCCATGAACCAATTATATCTTCCAAAAAATCAGCTGAAGCTGTAAATGGCATTGAGCCTGGTTTGGCTGCCATAAATGCACCGGCTATGTGGCGGCTTGGCTTTACGGGTCGTGGGCGATTGGTTTATAATTATGACACAGGAGTATGGGCTACACATCCATCTTTTTCAAATCGTTTTTTAGGAAACTACAAACCGTTGAGTCAGTCTTGGTATGGGCTTGAGAAAGATTATCCCGATGGTAGAATAAGCAATCATGGAACCCATACACTAGGAACCATGGCAGGCTTAGATACGGCCACTCATGATACCATAGGTGTAGCTTTTGGTGCTTATTGGATGGCCAATGATTATGTAAATAGTACGGTGGCCACATTACCCCCTTTGGCAGAAATGATTCAAGCTTTTGAATGGGCACTTAACCCCGATGGAGATACTAACACTAGTGATGATGTGCCTGATGTGATAAATAATAGCTGGCGCTGGCGCGATAACCCTGATACTGTGCAGTGTGGTGGATATGTGGTGCAGCTAATGGATGCCATAGAGGCGGCTGGAATTGCTAATGTTTTTTCAGGAGGAAATGCAGGCCCAAATAATTCAACAGTAAGCGCCCCTCAACGTATTAATACCAATAAGACCAGTACTTTTTCGGTGGGAAGCGTGAATGCTAACCTTACTTTTCCTTATCCTATTAGTAGTTTTTCATCTCGCGGGCCAACCCAATGTCCAGGTACTGGAAGTTTAAAAATACATCCGGAGGTGGTGGCTCCAGGGCAAGATGTGCGCTCAGCTTGGGGTATGGATGGTTACAATGCCATTTCGGGTACTAGCATGGCGGCACCGCATGTATCGGGGGCGGTGCTTTTACTTAAAGAGGCTTTTCCGCAGCTAAGTGGGGCAGATTTGCTAAACGCCTTGTATCAAACAGCTATAGATATGGGCGCAACCGGTGAAGACAATACCTATGGAAACGGGATGATAGACGTTTATGCCGCATATCAGTATTTGGCCTTAAGCCAAACGCCCGTTAATCCTAAGCAAGTGGATTGGGATGTGGCTGTAAAGGTTGTAAACTACACAGCAATGAATGATGATGTGACTTGCTCGGATCTTCTTAGTATAAATGTCACTTTGGAAAATCTTGGAAGTAATACGATAGATTCCGTAGAATGTAGTCTTTGGTTAGACGAAGTACCTGTAGGCAATGGGGCTTATAAGTTTGTGCTGCCAGCTGGAGGCATGCTGCCCGGTGCTATTAAGTCTATTTCTTTTCCGGTAGTATTGAATGTTTTAACCATGGGTAATCACAAGCTGAAGGTAAAAGTATCGCTCACAGAACCTGAGTATGATTACGTAAATAACCAGAGAATTATCCGTTTTAATAAACGTGAAAAAATGAATCTTCCCTTTAAAGAAGATTTTGAGCAAGCCAGTGATTTTACAAAATGGTATGTAAAAAATGATGATTTTTCTAAGACTTGGGATTCTACCGATGTAGTAGGATGGCCTGGAAATACTAAGGCTGCTATTATGGGCTTTCATCAATATTCACCTAGAGCCAATCAAAAAGATGAGTTTTGGAGCCCTGTGTTTGAAATACCCTCAGGAGCCAACTCGGGTATGGGTTTTGACTTGGCCTATCAGCAGTTAGGTGTTTTAAATGTAGTTCAAGATACGCTTCGAATCAAAGTTTCTACGGACTGTGGTAAAACCTTTGGGAATGTGGTATATGAGAAGAGTGCTTCCGATTTGAATACTACTAATATGACAGGGGTAAACTTTGTGCCAACGTCTCAAGCAGATTGGAGGCGTGACTATGTTGACCTTTCGGCTTTTGCGGGAATGGAAATACTGTTGTCATTTGAAGGGACCAATAGAGGAGGTAACAATTTGTATTTGGATAATATCTCAGTGTACGAAGGTTTGTGGGACCCCATTTCTATTGAAGAACAAACAAAAAACCATTTTAGTATTTACCCAAACCCTTCTGCTGATTTTATTCACCTAACTGCGGATAAATTCAGCGCGGAGCCTATCACTATTCAAATTATTGATATAAGCGGCAAAGTAGTATTGAGGAAAACATTGCTTGAATCAAATTCTACCCTTGATATAACTTCTATCAATAATGGCTTGTACCTTGTAAGAGTGGCTCAAGGGAACGAACTCTCAAATCTTCGGTTGGTTAAACGGTAAATTACCATAAACCAAAAAACCCCGCGATTGCGAGGTTTTGTTTTGTGGAGAATATCGGAGCTCCGGTACAATTTCGGAGAGAATCGAACCGATGACCTCCCCGAATGCTTTCGGGGCGCTCTAGTTAGTTGAGCTGATCAACCACTCGATGTGTTTTCGGCTTTTTTTTCAAGTAGATTTCCTTTTTTCGAGCAAGACTCATACTAGCACACTTTTCTTCATACAGTATTTTCCAGGGGTCACCACCCTTGGTCGATTTGTTTTGTCCGTTGTTGTGTTGTTCAAGTTTAATTTGTAGATCAGCTGAGCACCCAATGTAGTACTGGTCCCATTTTTGGCTGTAAAGTATGTATACGAATCCTTCCATAAACCAAAAAACCCCGCGACTGCGAGGTTTTGTTTGTGGAGAATATCGGAGTCGAACCGATGACCTCTTGCATGCCATGCAAGCGCTCTAGCCAGCTGAGCTAATCCCCCATTAAGTTTAAGTATCCTAGCTTCTTAATAAATAAGGAAAGCCATTCTCTTAAATTTTGGTCGGCAAATATATAGTTTTTAGCCGATAAAACTTTAGCCACCTATAAAAAGAGTGTTAAGTACTAATGGCGTCATTTATTAAAGGTTTTAGCTTTTCATAAAGTGGTAATTGATAGATTAATCGTTGTAGATTAGCCTTACAATTTATCAAATTAATATGATGATGAATCGATTATCGTTAAAGTTCTTAGGAGGAGCTGGTACTGTAACTGGGTCTAAAACTTTAGTCACTTTTAATGGTCAAAAAGTTCTTGTAGACTGCGGTATGTTTCAGGGCGTAAAGCGCTTGCGAAAGCAGAACTGGGATGACCTTGATGATGTTAACGAAATTACAGATGTAATATTAACGCATGCGCATCTTGATCACAGTGGCTATTTGCCCAGGTTGGTAAAGCAAGGATTTAAAGGAGCAATTCACTGCACCAGTATTACCGCAAGGCTTGCTGAGATTATACTGATGGATAGTGCCAAGATACAAGAGGAAGATGCTGAGAGGGCAAATCGCAATAATTACTCGCGCCATCCAGAGGCCAAGCCATTATATACGGTAGAGGATGTGAAGGTTTGTCTTGGGCAATTTCAGGAACATGATTTTGGAGAGTGGGTAGTTCCCGGCATAGATTTACGATTTGTTTTCTTGCCTAATGGGCATATCCCTGGCAGCGCAATGGTAGAAATGCATGCCGAAAAGAAGGTGCTGGTTTTTTCGGGTGATGTGGGAAGGTTAAAGCCCTTAATCATGGCTAAACCTGGAAGGCTACCTGCGTGTGATCTATTGGTTTTAGAATCTACTTACGGTGATAGGTTGCATGAGCTCACTCCACCTGCCGAGCAACTAGAGGCTGCTATAAACCAGGCTGTGGAGCTGAAAGGGCAAATTTTAATTCCAAGTTTTGCGGTGGAGCGCAGTCAGGAGGTTATATACCTTTTGTGCTATCTCATGTTGCACAAGCGTATTCCGAAATTAAAAATTTACCTAGACAGCCCTATGGCAGCTGCTGTTTCGGAGGTGTTGGTAGATTACTACGATTTTGTAAAAGAGGAGAACTTGATGCGTGTGATGGTGCAACAACTCGAAGTAGTGAGTGATCATCGTGCATCCAGGGCTATTGTACACATGCGCGAACCCAAAATAGTAATAGCCGGCAGCGGAATGATTACCGGAGGGAGAATTCTCCACCACCTAGAGGCTCATATTGATGACCCAAAAACCACAGTTATTTTACCTGGCTTTCAAGCCCTAGGTACCAGAGGCCATAGCCTAGTATCAGGCTGTAACGAAATCAAGTTTTTTGGAAAGTATTATCCCGTAAAAGCAAAGATTTTGCAAATGGGAGGATTATCTGCCCATGCAGATAGAGAAGAACTTGTGGAGTGGATAAAACAAGGAAAAGCTCTGCCCAAAAGAATTGTTTTAAACCATGGGGAAATGGATGCTTCGGATAGCTTACGGGTAAAACTGGAACACGAGTTTAATATTCCAACATCCATCGCTACTGAGAATATGGAGATGATTCTGGATTTTTGAGTGTTTTGGTTCGACTCGGTATCTTAGCTCGATGAAACCTGGAGGTGTTTATGGCTACGATATATCTCTAGAAGAATAAGCCAGGCTATATTTCTTCAATATCTTCAGCTGCTATCCAGCCAACTTTTCCATCAGCTATCTTTATTTTTTTCCAGCCTTCAAAATCTTCACTTACCGTTGCCAAAGTTCCCTCATGTAAGATGAATACATCTTCGGCATTTTCGCTAGGACCACTTTTTACATAGCTACTAGTGGCCATTATTACCGCAGGCTTGTTGGATGCCAAATAGCCTTGATGAGCATAGGCCATGCTAAATGAAAACAAGGATAGAAATAATGCGAATACGGCCGCTATAAACCCTACTCGCCTCACAGCGGTGAAGTAATATAGACTAAGCCCTGTAAGAAAGCTAAACAGCAATACCATACCTATCCACGCCCATGTACTAGGGTTAAAAAGTTTTATTAAACCTAAATAGGCCGTACGAACAATGGGCTTTGGTAGTTCTTCAAATCGATCTATGGTAGCTTGTTGGGCAATTTCTAGGTTTTGCCTAATATCATCATCATGTGGGTCAAACTGCCTCGCTCGCTCGTAGTATAAGATACTCTTGCCAACACTCCCTAATTTATAGTAGCAATTGGCCATGTTAAAATAGACTTCTTCGCTTTCAACACCTTGCTGTAATATCGTTTCGTAAGACTGTAAAGCCCCTTCAAAATCACTGTTCTGGTATTGCTCAGTTGCTTGCGCAAATAATTCATCAGGTGATATTGCCTGAACAGTAAAACATAACAACAGGCTAAAAATTAAACTAATCTTTCTCATAGCTCTTCTTCGATTTGTTTAATTAACTCGGCTGTTTCTTTATAATCTTGCTCTAGTGAGTTGTCGCTGCTACCTACAAATCGAGCCATCTCTGACTTATTTAATCGATCTATTACTTTCAAGCTCAAATCTTCAGAAACACCTTGCTGCAATAAAGTTTCTTCTATATGGTCTTTGCTAAAAAGACTGTTGGGAATATTAAACTTATCGGCCAAATAACCAGTTAATGCGGTAGATAAAGCCATGTAAAATGGCTCTCTATTACTAGCTTCAAGTTCTTTTTTAGCTAAAGCCAAATGCTTGTTGGCCACTTTATTGGCTTTTTTGCTTCTTATTTTCCCATAGTCTTTTTGTCTTCGAGTTACCAAAAGAAAGAATGCAGTAATGCCAACGAAAAGTATTCCGGCTATGGATAAAAG
>JAUICR010000076.1 GCA_030427785.1 Bacteroidia bacterium
TTCATTAGCTGGAACAGCAAGCTGCAAAACTCCAGTAACAAGGTTAGGAAGAGGACTAATTGAACCATCACCTGGCAAGTTGATACCTGCACCCACTGCAAATACTAAATCAATGGTTTGAGCAGTAATAGCAGGTGGATTAATTACTAAATCAATAGTAGTGGTTCCTGAGCCTTCATTTACAAACATGGCAGAACTTGGTAGACTTACCGTAGGATTAGTAGGAGCAACAGGCGAATAAGTACCTATAGGCATTGCTGGTGTAGCAGAAGCATTTGTTAGCTTACCATCAAAGGTGTTAATTCCTCCAAAGGTCCAATTACCGATAACAAAGTTGCTGCTATCTGGTCCTGTACCACTATTGCGATATGCCCAGCTATCAAGGTATTCCCATGCTGTTCCTGTGCCATCTACATTTATATCACCAAACACATCAATCACAACACCATTGTTGAATAACTCAACTGCATCGTCACCATTGATGGCCATAGCTCCTGAAACATAATCAGGTGCAAATCCAAAAAAACTATGGAACAATGCTGAATCCGTAGTTACATAGATATAATCTCCTTGAGTAACTGCTACAGCAGGAAACTGAAACTCAACACTGTCAGTTCCGCCACCATTATTAGCAGAACCAATTCCGTAAGAACTTAAGTCAGTAATATTAGTAAGTGCATAAATTTCTACACCCTTAGGATTACCACCCGTAAGGGGCCCATCAAACATGGCCGTCAAAACAAGGTCTCTGGCTGGTGCACTTACATTTATAGTTCCTACCATAGTAGGCGCGTGCAAGTCGCACTTGTAACCGTAAGTACCAGGTACTGTAAATACTTTGCTATAAGTCCAAGCCGATGAAGATGGTACTCCATTGATAAATCCCTCAGGGTTTGAAGGGTAGGCTGTTAAACTTCCATTTACATTGTGGTTACCAGATACGTTGGTCCAGGTTACAGTATCACCAGCAGTGATATTAAGGGTAGAAGGGGTAAATGCTACTCCGCTAGAGGTAACCGTATGAACAGTAGCCCCAAGGCTAAAAGTTATACCTATCACCGCACTAAAAAGGGAAAGTAATTTTAATTTCATTTGTAATTTTTTAAAATGTGCGCAAAGATACTCAAGCCATTTAAAAGACATAAGTATCTAGGTTACATAAAAGTTAAATCTTGCATATCTACTTTAGGCTGTATTTCAAGCTTAAAGAAAAAGTAGTTCCGGGGTTGTACGAAGAAAAAATTTGCTCAGCAGCTTGATACGAATCCGTTACCACCTGCACCTTGGCATTAAGGATATTATTCACTCCAAGCCCTGCTACCAATTGATTCTTTTTCCCAAACTTTTTATTGAAATTCAAGTTCAAACTTTGAAAGGGGACTGTGTACAAATCTGGGTTATAATTGATTCCTACCACGGCTAGTTTTCGCCCTTGCACATTATAATACAAGCCCGTTTCTATTCCATTCTCCTTGCCCGAGTAGGCTACACCTACATTTACCACATATGGTGCTTGACCTTGCATGTTGCGGTAATCAGTTAATTTTTCGCCAGCGCGCAATCCATTCTCTTTGCCATCATACTCACCGCCTGGTGTACGATCATACCTTACGCGTGAGTCTACAAACGAGACATTGGTATTTAATGAAAATTCATCCCAACCTCCGTTCAGGGTTCCAAAATTTAATCTAGCCTCAATTTCTACACCTAGTAAATTTGCATCTCCTACATTTCGTGGCTGAAAGCTACCTGGGTCTGAAGTATAAGAAACCAATTCGATAGGATTTTGAAAATTCTTATAAAATCCACTTACTGAAATAGTCTGGTTTCGTTTAAAAAACACTTCATATCGAAGATCAAAATTTTTCACATCCGTTTCTATCAAATTTATGTTTCCAATAAAAGTGGTCCCCGTAAGTGGGTCTGCAATTTCTACTGTCGATTTTTCTTTAAATGATGGGCGGGCAGTAGTTTGAAAATAGGAAAACCTAAAATTGGTTTTTTCATTGGCTTCAAAAATCACGCTCGCAGTCGGAAAAAAATCAATTAAATCAAGCACCTTTTCATTTTCGTACACATCACTTCCATTTTGGTTTTGACCTGTATAAAACTGGTCATACTTTTCCATTCGAAGCCCCACTATCGCTTTGAGCCTAGTAGTAAATCTAAACTCCTCAGACAGGTACAAGGCAATATTTGATTGGGTTCCGCTATAGGAGTTTGATGGTTTATAATCGCCATACATATAAGTGCCCTTGTCTTTAGTGGCCGTCCACACCAGCGAGTCAGAAAGCAGCTCATTAGCATCGCCTGTGTAGGACAATTGGCCTGACTTACGCACTTCTAAATTGTAATTTAAGATCTCGTAATTCCTGTTCTTATAGGAGTAGGCTGCACCAAGTTTTAATTTGGCTTTTTTGTCAAAAAGTTGATGCTCACGATTAACATCTACTTTACCCACCAAATTGTATTCGTTTAGAGACCGCCATATCCTTTGTGGTGCTGCCGCCTCACTTGGGTCAATAGAAAAACTACTATCTGAAGGATCAAAAGCATAAGGCGTATTTCTAATATCCTTGTCTTCAATTTTGGAGTAGGTAGGTGACAAAGCCCACTCTACGTTCCACTTTCCTTGGTCATAATTATGCTCTCCCGAAATATACAGATTAGAAATAGAGCGCTGGCTGTACTCCAGGTTATCTCTATATATATCAGTAGAGTTGCTAATAAAATACTGGTCGTGAAAATAACCTGCCTTTGCTTCCCCATTTTGAAGGTGCATCAAATTCACGTTATACTTCGAGTTGTTCACTTTCATTGCCCCTCCTAGCATTGTGGTTACATATACGTTTTGCACCCCTAGGTTTCCATTTATCAATCTATCCGCCTGAAGCTCGGTTTGCGAAGCATCACTTCTATTCTTTATCCAAAAATTCTGTTCCATATTTTCATAGAAATCAGTGCTTGATTTATACGAAAAAGCGGCATTAAAACCGTACACTTTATCGTCTCGCTTATATTGATTTCCGCCAGACACACCTAGGTTATAATTCATGAAACTCATTCCATTGGCAGCTGCCAACTCAGGCAAGAAAGACTGGGTTTGTTGAGTAACTTCAGGGTTTGCAGCGGTTGGAAATTTTATGGGATTAGGATTGTCAGCACTCATATTTTGAGGATCATTCCTATTATTTTTTCCAGCATCAAAACCCATAAATTGAGTTTGCGAAGATTGCTGGGTCAAATAATCACTATTGAAGTGCATGCCTGGTGTAAAACCCACTCCAGCTGAAACAACAAGGCTAGGTTTAGTTGGAAACTCTTTTAAGTCAATATTCACTAAACCTCCCACAAAGTCAGCAGGTAAATCTGCTGTGAAGGTCTTTAATACCATAATATTCTCGATGATATTGGTAGGAAAAATATCCATCTGTAACGAGTTTCTATCAGGGTCTAGCCCCGGAATATCCAAACCTTGAAGTTGCGTTTTAGTATATCTATCGCCCAAGCCTCGTACGTATACATATTTACCCCCTTGTACTGATACCCCAGGCACACGAGTTACGGCAGTAGCGGCATCTGAGTCTCCAATTTTTCTGAATGATTGAGCAGAAATTCCATCCAACACATTGCTAGCATTCTTTTTAGCAACTAGCACTGCCCCTTCGGTATTTCTTAATTGAGATGCCGTCACTGTTACAGTTCCAAGCTCATTAGTGGCTGGCATAAGCTTCATTACATCCATCACTTGTACTTCGCCTGCTGTAATGGTTATGCCGGTAACTGTAACTGATGAATAACCGATGAAAGAAAATTCAACATCATACACTCCTCCACTCGCACTTACTTCGTACAGCCCGTCAAAATCGGTGGTGGTACCATTGGTAGTACCCTTTATATAAACGTTGGCACTGAAGAGTGGCTCTCCACTCTCATCTATTACCTGTCCCCTAATCTTTCCATTTTGCGCTAGCCCTACATAAGGTAAAAGTGCAAAAAGCACTATTTTAAACACATTTGCTGATTTAATCACTTCTGAAATAAATAATGGTTAATTACAAAAGCTCACCATCCGAAAAACAGATGATGAGCCTTTAAGAAAAGCTTATCTAATTAGGGGTTTGTATTGCCTGCTTGGTAGGTCCATGTCCAGGTAAAATCGCTCATGTTTGCTCCTACTGTTGGGGTAGTTACGTTAGAAGCAAAATTCAAATTGGTAAATGCGCCTCCTTGCGTTGACTTATCTTTTATAATATCTGCAGCGGTAATATTGCCATTAGATAAATGGCTGGTATTAAATTCCCAGTTAGAAAACACCAAGTCACCGTTCATATAGTTTGTTGAAGTAGCATCATCATCCAACTCTACATCCGAATCTTCAGAAAAGCCCATCCAGTAAACATTGCTGATATTAGCCCGCGCCCCATCTCTAAAGTCTGCATACTCTCCGCCACCTACACCGGCACTGTTGTAACCAATCACGGTACCATTTACCATGTGGAATCCGGCCATGTACGAACCCTCAGGACCATCAATTTCCATGGCATGGTCAGATTCTGAACCAGCTACCGCAACAAAGTTTGTAATGGTACCTGAATAGGCCTGATCCATATCGTAGGCATCATCACCTTGCGCCCATACTATTACATTGGTCAAATCTACATTTCCACCAAAGCACTCAACACCGTCATCCAGGTTTCCCACAATTTCGATATTGTTTATGGTAGTTCCGCTTCCTACCCCACCTAGGGTAAGACCATTGATTTCGTTTCCATCTCCAATAAGGGTACCTCCATGCCTAATCGAAACATAGGAAAGAACGCCTGAATTATCTGCATCATCTGTCCCACCGTATAGCCCGTTGGCATCACTTGGCGGAATACCTTCGATTTGCTTTTCATCGGCATCAGCAGATATTTTTGCTTTGCCTAATAGTATTAAGCCTCCCCACAATCCTGCATAGGACTCATCAAGGTTGCTTCCCACGATTTCTCCAGACTGAATTTCATCCAATACTGTTGTAAAAATGATGGGCTTCTGCGCAGAGCCCTGAGCCATGATTTTACCACCGCGCGCTACAATTAATGCTGTGGCATTTTCTTCGCGCCCACCTTCTGCCTTTATCACTGTTCCGGGCTCAATAGTAAGTACCGCTCCGTCACCTACTACCACTCTGCCTGATAGTGTATACACATTATCAGCAGTCCAAGTTTGGGTACCCAGCACACCTGATTTTACATTGCCAGTGGCGCTAACTATTGGGTTACTCGAGTCATCTTCACACGAAGTGAAAGTGAATGCCGCTATGGCCATGCTTAACATTAAAGAAGTTGCTTTTTTCATCGGTCAAATTTTTGTTTGTTTTGATGCCGCAAAGAAATATTGACCATGTTACGCAAGTGTTATCCTAACTTGAAGGTTCTATCTAAATTCTCCAAAATGTATAAAACACTGACTGCATGGGTTTTAAATTGTAAATTCCTTTGATTCCTGGAATTTGTGTTAAGAATCACTCGCCAGTATTAAGTAATTGTTAACTGGGCTAGCGTTTCAGCAATATCTTTACTTTTGGCCTCAAATACAGCTTATGAACAATAGCGACTATAATATACTCTTGGTAGATGATGAGCCCGACATTCTAGAATTTGTTAGCTATAATCTAAAAAAAGAAGGCTATAAAGTAATGACTGCTGCCAATGGTAAGGATGGGCTTCGCCTGGCCACTGATAATACTCCACACCTAATTCTACTAGATGTGATGATGCCCGGAATGGATGGTATTGAAACCTGCGATAAACTCAGAGCGGTACCAAGCTTAGAGAATACACTTATTGCTTTTTTGACCGCTAGAGGTGAGGATTATAGCCAAGTAGCGGGGTTTGAAGCTGGGGCTGACGACTATATTACAAAACCCATCAAACCCAAGGTATTAACTAGTAGAATAAAGGCTCTGCTAAGAAGATTTGGCCAAGGCCCCACTTCTAGTTCAGAATCCGTTTTAGACTTTGGTGATTTAAGCATCGACTTGGAAAAATACCAAGTAAAATACGATAATGCCGTAGTGGACTTGCCACGAAAAGAATTTGAATTACTCACCTTACTTACAAGCAACCCAGGAAAAGTTTTCCATCGCGATGAAATTTTGGATAAAATATGGGGAAACGAGGTAATAGTAGGAGGACGAACTATAGATGTACACATCCGAAAACTGCGTGAGAAAATTGGAGAATCTCATATTAAAACAGTGAAAGGTGTGGGCTATCGCTTTGATGTATAATGGTGGAACGCATACAGTTTGACAAACCAAAAATATTAGCCGGAACCTTTATTACCGGCCTATGGCTGGTATGTATGCTTTGCCTACTGCTATTTGATTTTATCACTCCCACCACTGTACAATGGCTTTATGTACTTCCGCTTTCCATCGTACTGGGCTTTATCGCATTTTACCTACTATACCTGGCCCTCGAAAGATTTATTTACTCCAAGGTAAAAATCATTTATAAAAACATCCACGATTTAAAAATTGGCAAAGACCAAAAGGAGCTGAACGCTACCCGCAGCACCGACCTCTCTACCGTGGGCAAGGAAGTGGCACAATGGGCAAAACAACAAACGGATGAAATTCAAAATTTAAGAGAAAGTGAAATATTCAGAAGAGAATTTATTGGTAGTGTTTCGCATGAGTTAAGAACTCCCGTTTTCAATATTCAAGGTTACTTACTTACCCTACTGGATGGCGCACTGGATGACCCGGAGATAAACCGGAAATTTTTGAGCCGAGCTAATAAATCGGTAGATAGGATGATTAATATTATTGATGACCTGGCTAAAATCAGCAATCTTGAATCTAACCGTGTGCAAATAACTCCTAGCAAATTTAACTTGCAGGTGCTGGTAAAAGAGGTGTTTGATTTGCTAAAGCAAAAAGCAGAAAAAAATGAGGCAAAGCTGGTGCTGAAAAAAGAGCATGATAAGCCTGTAATGGTTTTAGCAGATAGGTCAAAAATTGAGCAGGTATTAATCAATTTGATTACAAATGCCATTAAATATGGAAAAGACAAAGGGACGATAGAGGTTCGATTCTTTGATATGCACGACCAAGTATTAACCGAAATTGTAGACAATGGACCTGGTATTCCGAAAGAGGATTTGCCAAGAGTATTTGAACGATTTTATAGAGTAGACAAGAGCCGATCTAGAGATGCAGGTGGTACTGGCCTTGGGCTTGCGATTGTAAAACACCTTATAGAAGCGCATAAAGAAACCATCAATGTGCGCAGCAAGTTAGGCGAAGGATCCATCTTTTCCTTTACCTTGAAAAAGGCTAAATAAGCCAGGCCAATCCGGAGGTTGAATATCCTCTTGCCCAAATCCCCTGTACCCTTCCGCTTTTTCTAAACTCTCCTTAAGCGTAATGGCTTCTTGTGCAACGTAGGTAAATCGACCTTTGTGCAATTGGTATCGCGCAAGGTACTCCTGCTCGGCCTGACCCGGTGTAGGAATCAACAAAGCCTTATTTCCTAAATAGTAGTAATCCATAATTGAACTATACCCCGATCGGCTTACCACCATTTTTGCCTTACTAATTAAATGCCCAAGCTCTGCAGCCGAAGCCATATCCATTACCTCTATGGTACCGGCTGTATGTAATGGTTTTCCATTTTTTACACCTCGTACTACCACACATTTTTTATCTAGCAAATACAGTTCATCCATCAGCGCTTTTTCTAACAAGGATCGCTGTGGTTCGGGGCCACTCAATATCACCAGCACATCATACACCTTCTTTTCATGGGTCGGCACCGCTACATCCTTAAGCGCAGATAGCGGCCCAATATACCTTATGGGTATACCCACCTTTATCCTATGGCTTAAGTCACCGGCCAAGCCACCGTTTTGTTCAATATCAGGCACCCAGCACTCATCATACTTTTTGATAAACAAATGATGAAGCTTTGAAACCACATCCGATAAAATTGGCATTATCAATCGCAGCTGATGGGTGATATAAACCGATGGAACCTTAGGCGAATAAAACCCCAATCTATTATCTGAGATGAGCCCTAAGGGCTTATACTTTTTTACCAATGCAGCTACGCTTCTTTTTTCCTGACTTGCCACCCAGGCTATTTTGGGAAGCTGACTTGCCATTTTCAATAGCTGAGCACTACCCTTGGCATAGCTAATATTGTAGGCAGGTAATGTTTCCGTTTCGCAATTCGGAAATCGATTTTTCAAATAATCTAATGCCAATCCATCTGAGGCTATTACCACTTTGTAACCTTCGACTATCAAAGCCTCAATAATTTGTACAGATCGTGTAGCATGACCCAAGCCCCAATTAAGGACTCCATAAAGGATTATTTTCTGATTTACTGCATTCATAAGGGCCGGCAATATCCCAAAAATTGCCGTTTGTTTTACTTTTGCCGCTATGGCAAGAAAAAAGTTAGCACGGTTTGAAGAAAACGGAAATTTTAGGCACGTAATAGAGCCTAGTAGAACCGAGGTAGTAGGAGATTTTGTATGGAAGGGAAAATGGCATGAATTCTTCGGAAATGACCAACCCATCGTAATAGAGCTGGGTTGTGGTAAAGGTGAATACACCGTGGCTATGGCCAAAAAATTTCCTGACAAAAACTTTATTGGTGTTGACATCAAAGGATCAAGAATATGGTATGGCGCTACTGAAGTAGCCGAACAAGACCTGCGCAATGCAGCTTTTGTAAGAACCCAAATAGAGTTGATAGATCGCATTTTTGCCCAAGGCGAAGTTTCGGAAATCTGGATCACGTTTCCCGATCCTCAAATTAAATACAAGCGTGTAAAGCATCGTCTTACTAATCCTGTCTTCTTGAAGAGATATGCGCATATCCTAAAACAAAACGGCCTTGTACATCTAAAAACCGATAGCGAGTTTTTGCATGGCTACACCCACGGTATTCTTCAGGCTATGAATTTACCGGTGTACGAAGCCTTTCACGATATAGATATGCAGCTGGTAAATCACAACAGCCTTTTGCACCAGGTAAAAACATACTACGAGAGCCTGTTTAGAAACAAGGGAAAAGTGATTACGTACATAAAGTTTGGCGTTCATGGCCCAAACTAATTTTTATGAGCGCGTGTATGCTGTAGCACGACATATACCTTATGGCAGGGTAACGAGTTATGGTGCTATTGCCAAATTTTTGGGAGCAGCCAAAAGCGCCCGCATGGTGGGCTACGCTATGAATGGATCGCATGCCGCTGGCGATGTACCAGCACATAGGGTAGTAAATAGGCTGGGCTTACTTACGGGCAAACATCATTTTGGGGGATCAGAAATGATGAAACAATTATTAGAAAATGAAGGAGTAAAAGTGGAAGACAACCAAGTTCAAGACTTTAAAGAGTTATTTTGGGATCCTAGCGAAAACTTAACGCGCCACCTGTAAAATTATGAACGGCAAACTATACATAGTTCCTACTCCAATCGGAAACTTAAAAGATATCACATTTAGAGCTTTAGAAATACTAAAAGAAGTAGATGTGATATTGGCTGAGGATACCCGAACAAGCTCCAAGCTTTTAAAGCATTTTCAAATTGAAAAACCCTTGCGTGCATATCATATGCACAACGAACATAAAACCCTTGAGGCGGTAGTAAAAGAACTGCATCAGGGAAGACAGTTTGCCTTAATAAGCGATGCCGGCACACCCGCTATTTCCGATCCTGGATTCCTACTGGTACGAGAAGCTATTCGCGAAAACATCCTTGTAGAAACACTGCCCGGTGCCACTGCGTTTATTCCTGCGCTGGTAAACTCTGGCCTGGCAGCTCACAGCTTTGCTTTTGAGGGGTTTTTACCTGTAAAAAAAGGACGCCAAACAAAGCTTAAAGAACTTGTTGAGGAGAAAAGAACAATGGTTTTTTATGAATCTCCATACAGAATCGTAAAAACTTTGAAGGACTTTGAGGAGTATTTTGGCAACAGGCAAGCTTCGGTTTCTCGCGAGATATCCAAGCTGTATGAAGAAACTAAAAGGGGCACATTACAAGAGTTAGCAGCTTATTTTAACGAAAAAACTCCCAAAGGGGAGTTTGTAATTTGTGTAGCCGGCAAGTGACTTTGTTCTGAATAGAACAAAGTATACATCTATACGGTCATGATATCTACTTCCTTCTTTTCTACAATTCTATCTACCTTTCTTACAAATTCATCCGTTACATCCTGCACAGATTTTTCGGCTCCTTTGGTAATATCTTCGGGCAAGCCATCTAATTTTTTTATCTCATCATTAGCATCTTTCCTAGCTGCACGGATGCTAATTTTAGCTTCCTCGCCTTCGTGTCTTGCACTTTTTACAAGTCCTAGTCTACGCTCTTCAGTAAGTGGCGGAATGTTTATCATTATCTGCTCACCATTATTCTGAGGATTAAGGCCCAAATTGCTATTCAAAATGGCTTTTTCAATTTCTGGTATAAGAGCTTTTTCCCAAGGCTGTACTGAAAGTGTGCGAGCATCAGGCGTATTTATATTGGCCACTTGGGCAATAGGTGTTTGGCTTCCGTAATAATCCACCCGTACACCGCTAAGCATATTAGGATTGGCACGTCCTGCTCTAATTTTCAGCAGTTCTTTTTCCAAATGGACAATTGTAGCCGTCATTTGCTCCTTAATCGAATCGATAATAATATCTATATCCTCCATAACTTTTTCTTTATGTTCCTGATCTAGTTTTTTACCAAGGTACCTACCGTCTCTCCCGAAACCACTTTATGTAAATTTCCGGGCTTATTCATATCAAACACCAAAATAGGTAGTTCATTTTCTTTGCTCAAGGTAAAGGCCGTCATGTCCATTACATTAAGGCCTTTTTCATAAACTTCCTTAAAAGTAAGATTATCATACTTCACAGCTTTAGAGTCCTTTTCTGGGTCAGCACTATATATACCGTCCACTCTAGTTCCCTTTAGTATCACATCAGCATCTACTTCTATGGCTCGCAGTGTGGCAGCCGTATCCGTAGTGAAATAAGGGTTTCCTGTTCCTCCACCAAATATTACAACCCTTCCTTTTTCAAGATGTCTTGTGGCCCTTCTTCTTATAAATGGCTCTGCCACTTTATCCATTTCTATGGCGCTCTGTAGCCTTGTTTTTACGCCTATTCCCTCTAGTGCCGACTGCAGTGCAAGGCCATTAATTACTGTGGCAAGCATCCCCATGTTATCGGCCTGGGTTCTATCCATCCCTTCGCTGGCACCTTTTAAGCCTCTAAAAATATTTCCTCCGCCTATCACAATGGCCATCTCTACTCCTAAGGCTACTACTGCCTTTATTTCCTCAGCATACTCTTTTAATCTATCGCCATTTATACCATACTCTTGGTCACCCATCAGGGCTTCTCCACTTAGTTTCAACAATATTCTTTTGTACTTCATTCTTTTGGGCTTTGCAGAAATTTTGGCAAATATAGTAGCATCATAGCAAACTCCACTTTTTACTTGGTGGTTTAGAGCTTCTAATTTTATTCTTTTATTTTTTTGACGAAACCACCTTTGCAATAAACCTGCTTAAACCAAAAAACCCCCGATTTAAAATAAATCGAGGGTTTATATTCTAATAGTTTAAAAAGTGCTTACACTCCTAAACCAACTCTTTTAAAACCAATAGCGGTCAATCCTTTTTTCACAGAATCAAGATACTTGCTTACGCTAAGTTTTCCGTCCTTAATGTAATCTTGCTCAAGTAATGTATTTTCTTTGAAAAACTTGTTCAATCTACCGGCTGCAATTTTATCCAGCATTTCTTCAGGCTTTCCTTCCTGACGAGCAAGATCTTTACCTACTTCCAGTTCACGATCGATAGCCTCTTGTGAAACACCGTCTTTGTTCAATGCAATTGGATTCATAGCAGCAGCTTGCATCGCTACGTTTTTGCCTGCTTCCTCAGCTTCTTCATTCATTCCTACTATTGTTGCCAATTTATTTCCGGCATGTATGTAGGTTGCTACATAAGGAGCTTCTATTACTTCAAATCCACCTACTTCTAGCTTCTCGCCTATTACTCCGGTTTGCTCAATTAGCTTTTCAGCAACGGTCATTCCGTTAAGGTCAGCCGCCATCAATGCTTCTTTACTCTCCAATTTATTGGCAAGAGTAAGGTCTAATAAACTCTGAGTAAGAGCTACGAAACTTTCATTTTTTGCAACAAAATCGGTTTCACAGTTTAAGCTCAATACTGCTCCAAAACCATTGTTATCTGTGGCACCTGCAAGAACACAGCCCTCTGCTGCTTCACGGTCAGCACGCTTAGCGGCTACTTTCTGACCCTTCTTACGAAGGTTATCTACTGCTACTTCAAAATCGCCATCTGCTTCTACCAAAGCATTTTTGCAATCCATCATTCCAGCACCTGTTTGTTTTCTAAGTTTATTTACGTCTGCTGCGGTAATCTTAGCCATTTTGTAAATTTTTATATAATTCTTGTTAAACTGAAAAGGGACAAAAATTGCTTTTCATCCCTTCTATATTATCAAATGTTATTGCTATTTCTAGGACTCTTTTGAATCTTTAGTAGCCTCTTCTTCCTTTACTTCAGCAGTAGCCTCTACTCCTTCTTTCTTAGCTGCTTTTTTGATTTTTTCCTGAGAAGCTTTTTCTTTCTCAGTCTTTCTATCCTTTAAGCCGCCTTTGATAGCCTCAGTAACTCTTCTTACCAATACTTCGATAGACTTGGTAGCATCGTCATTTCCTGGAATTGCGAAATCAACTGCATGTGGATCAACATTGGTATCAGCAATTGCAAAAGTTGGAATGTTCAACTTTTTAGCCTCAGCCACTGCGATGTGTTCTTTATTGATATCTACAATAAAAAGTGCCGCTGGCAAACGAGTCATATCAGAAATAGAACCCAATTGCTTCTCCAACTTCAATCTCTGACGGTCAACCTGTAGTCTTTCTTTTTTAGAAAGAGTTAAGAAAGTACCATCTTCCTTCATCTTGTCAATAGACTGCATCTTTTTTACTGCCTTACGGATAGTAATAAAGTTGGTAAGCATACCTCCAGGCCAACGCTCAGTGATATAAGGCATATTCACATCACCTGCGTGCTGTGCTATAATATCTTTTGCCTGTTTCTTGGTAGCTACATACATAATCTTACGACCTGATGATGCAATTTTTGCCATAGCATCACATGCTTGTTGCAATTTTGCTTCGGTTTTGTAAAGATCAATGATGTGAATACCATTGCGCTCCATAAAAATATAAGGAGCCATACTTGGATTCCACTTGCGGGTAAGGTGTCCGAAATGTACACCTGCATCCAACATTTCTTTAATGTTCTTGTCTGCCATTTTTGGATTTGTTTACGTTCACTAATTCAACTTGAAGGTGGTCACCCAAGCCTTTATCGACTGGGAATTCTGCCCTCCAAATTTGGATACTAAACTGTTTATAATAAATATTAACGCTTGCTAAACTGGAATTTCTTACGAGCTTTCTTCTGACCAAATTTCTTACGCTCTACCATTCTCGGATCACGAGTCATAAGTCCTTCTGGCTTAAGTAGGGCTCTGTGCTCAGGGTTGATTTCGCATAACGCTCTTGCAATACCAAGGCGTATAGCTTCTGCCTGACCAGTAATACCGCCACCTTCTACATTTACCATCACATCATACATACCTTTAGTCTCGGTAATATCAAATGCTTGTTCTAATTTGTAATGTAGAGTTGGAATATTGAAATACTCTTTAAAGTTTTTCTTATTCACGGTAATTTCACCTTTTCCTTCTTTTACGAAGACACGGGCGATGGAAGTTTTTCTTCTTCCTATAGTGTGAGTTACAGACATCCTATAATTATATAATGTTCTTAAGATCTATTTTTTCAGGGTTCTGAGCAGTTTGATTGTGCTCAGCACCTTCGTATACGTGCAAATTGCGAAACAAGTCACGTCCTAAGCGATTTTTTGGCAACATCCCTTTGATGGCATTTTCCACCACTTTGTTAGGTTGCTTTTTTAATAGCTCACTAGGAGTACTAAAACGCTGACCGCCAGGAAAACCTGTGTGTCTCACATATTCCTTTTGCTCCACTTTATTCCCACTCAAGGCAATGTGAGCAGCATTAATCAACACTACATTATCACCACAATCTACATGAGGGGTGAAATCTGGCTTATGTTTTCCACGTAGCAAAAAGGCAACTTTTGAAGCTAATCTTCCTAGTGTTTCGCCTTTAGCATCCACAAGCACCCAATTTTTATTAACTGTTTGCTTGTTTGCGGATACAGTTTTATAGCTTATTGTATTCACAACTGTTTTATTTTTAATCTGTTAGGATCGTTTTTTACCCTTCTCTAAAAAGGGGCTGCAAACTTACAATTAAATTTAGCAATTAGCCAAACTTATTAACCCTAAAATGTTGACACTCTTAACTAACCTTTCTGCAAATCTACCCGTTAATGTAATTGACCAACCTACCGAGACTTCCCAAATCATTAAATTTGCA
>JAUICR010000310.1 GCA_030427785.1 Bacteroidia bacterium
AAGGCAAGAAATTCTAACCCAAATAGCCGATTACCTCAAAGCTAAAAAAGCAAAGGGCGAAAAAATGCAGCTCAACTTTATCTGCACACATAATTCGCGTAGAAGCCAGCTGGCACAGGTATGGGCACAATTAGCAGCTTACTATTATGATGTAGACTGCAACTCCTTTTCGGGTGGTGTAGAGGTTACAGCTTTTAATACCCGAGCTGTAACAGCATTACGAAAAGCAGGTTTTAAAATCGCAGAAAACAAAGAAAGCAACCCGCTGTATAAAATTCAATATGCAGATAATCCTACACCTGTTGAGGCGTTTTCGAAATTATTTGATGATGACACAAACCCTCACCAAGACTTTGCCGCTATCATGACCTGCTCTGAGGCTGACGAAAACTGCCCATTTATACCAGGTGCCGAAAAGCGCATTCCGCTTAGGTATGAAGACCCAAAAGCGTATGACGATAGCCCACAAGAAAATTGGGCTTATGCAAATCGTTCGCTACAAATTGCTTCAGAAATGTTCTACCTCTTTTCGCTTATCTAAATATTATGACTAAAAAGAAACTCAGCTTTCTTAATAGCTACCTCACCCTCTGGATTTTTCTAGCCATGCTACTGGGCGTTGCCTTAGGTTATTTTATTCCCGGCACTGCTGATTATATTGAAACCTACAGCATTGGCACTACTAATATCCCCATTGCCATTGGCCTTATCCTGATGATGTACCCACCGCTGGCTAAGGTTGATTACAAATTGCTGCCGAAGGTTTTTAAGAACGTTAAAATCCTTTCAGTCTCCCTTTTTCTCAATTGGGTAATTGGGCCCGTACTTATGTTTCTTTTGGCCATCATTTTTCTACATGATTACCCCGAGTATATGGTCGGACTCATTCTTATTGGCTTGGCCCGATGCATAGCCATGGTACTGGTATGGAACGACCTAGCCGAAGGCAGCCACGAATACGGTGCAGGTCTGGTGGCTCTCAATAGTATCTTTCAGGTGTTTGCTTATAGTTTTTATGCCTGGATTTTTATCACGGTACTGCCTCCCTACTTTGGTTTTGAAGGTGCCTTAATAGATATCCCTATCAGCACCATAGCCGAGAGTGTAGCCATTTATTTAGGACTCCCTTTTTTAGCGGGTATTCTTAGTCGCTATTTTTTAGTTGACACTAAAGGGTTGCATTGGTATGAAAATTCATTTTTGCCACGCATTGCTCCTCTCACCCTTATCGCATTGCTATTTACCATCGTTGTTATGTTTTCACTTAAAGGCGAACTGATAGTAAGCATCCCATTGGATGTGTTGCGTATTGCCGTGCCGCTGTTGATTTACTTTGCCCTAATGTTTATAATTGGGTTCTTTATAAGCAAAGCCCGAAGTGCTTCTTATACTGAAAATGCGGCTATCGCTTTTACCGCAGCTGGCAATAATTTTGAACTGGCAATTGCAGTGGCTATCGCTGTTTTTGGCATCAACTCCGGACAAGCCTTTGCGGGTGTCATTGGCCCATTGGTAGAAGTACCTGCTTTAATCCTACTGGTACGAGTATCATTCTGGCTTAAGAAGAAGTATTACCCTTCCTCTTAAATTCAGCCAACCATAGCCTTTTAAACAACCCTAGGTCTACGATATATTGTAGTCCTTGTACTAAAGAATTGGCAAGCACATTTTTGTAATACAACCTTACACAGTATAAGTATTTCAAGTCCAATTGAGTGAAAAGGATGGTCTAGCAAAATTTCCCATTCTAACTTTTTCTACAAATTTATTGTGTCTGCAAAGAGCCTAAGCCAAATCTCCGGTGAAAAAAATTAGACGAGTGACACTTTTTGACTTCCGTATTTCTTACAAACCACGATAGGTGGTCATTTATCTTTAGTGCTGTTGAACACTACTCTAGTCAATAAGCATGAAGCAAACATTTGAAACGCTTGAAAGTGTGAAGAAGGAGCTTTCTTTTGATGAAGCCCCCGCAATAAGTATGTTGCAGGACAAGCTCATGGTGGTCTATCAACTTATTACCGATATATACGATCCAGCTATAAATCCTATAGCAGCAACTGTGGTGCGAGGTGGTTTTGGCCTTAAAGCATTTGAGCGACTTGAAACCCTTAAAAACAGTGCTAACCAATCCCCATTACCACATCCCGAGATATTTATCAAGTCAGAATTACTCACCATTCTGAGCCTGCTTTTGGTATCAATAGAAATGGACTTTAATATAGATGCCGATTCGCTGGGAATGACTGCCTAAGCCTATACTTCTCCTTACTTGAACATAACGCACAAAAAAAGGCCTCAATTTCTTGAGGCCTTTTTTGATGAAGAGTGGGAGCTGAGGGGTTCGAACCCCCGACCCCCTCGGTGTAAACGAGGTGCTCTGAACCAGCTGAGCTAAGCTCCCTTCATTTTTGGGACGGCAAATATAGAAGATATTTTATTTGATGAAATGTTTTTTCACACTAAAATTTTCTAAAATTTCAGTATTCTGAATTCCGTTCTTCTATTGTATTGATGCTCAACTTCATCGCAGCTAATTCCATCTTCACATTGATTGGTAGGTTGGGTTTCTCCATAACCTCTTCCACTAATTCGGCTAGCCGAAATACCATGTGAAATAATATAATTCATACTGCTTTGCGCCCTTTGCTGCGAAAGCTCCATATTATAATTGTGCTTTCCGCGCGCATCG
>JAUICR010000311.1 GCA_030427785.1 Bacteroidia bacterium
CTACCAAAGGTTTTCCATCCCGAACCGTAGTACTTGGCGGTAGCACCTAAAATTGGATCCCCATCAGATTCTTCAAGATCAAAAGTTACTAGGGTGGTAGCAAATACAACTATGGCATTGCTAGATATGTTTTGGTATTTTTCATTACTCAATCCACCATGCTCCATTCTGAATTTTGTATTTCCGGAAATTAACGGATCGTTTACAAAAGCGAACCCATTTGCATCGGTAGATCCAGCTGTATGCCAACCGCTGCGGTAATACTTGGCGGTAGCTCCGGTAATACCAGCACCTAGGCTGTTTTCTAGTTTTACAAAAACAGCATTGATAACAATTGGGCTTCCACATGGGCCTACTACCACCGGAACTGTTCCTCCACCAGTAAACTTAAATTCATAACTACCTGGTAAAAACTCCATAGAGGGCTGCGAATACCATGCGCTATATGTGCCACCTAGTTTCTTGTAGGTGATGGTATTGGGGTAGCTAATAGCCACATTGGTGGTTTTGAAAGTAGTACTTCCGCCAGCAGCAGTTACTACAGCTGTTTGGGTTACTTGGCCATAGCGAAATTGCATATCCACATCATAGGAGCCAGGAAATACTTCACCGGCCGCCTCGCCTGGACCAGCATCGCCAGTATTGCTATTGCCAGCTACGTTATTGTTAAGCCAGTATTTGTGAGAGCCACTTTTAAAGCGAGCCGTACCGCCATCTACTGGGTCGCCAGTGCAGGTTTCCATGCGAACACGTAGTTCGGCAGTTTGGAAATTAAATATTGGATTTACATCCACATCTTGCACTATAGTTTGTTTGGTACCATTATAGCGCATTTCAAAAGTCATATCTCCCGATCCGTTGCCAAAATAGAAAAGATGGCCGTTAGAATTGGTTGCACCAGATACATGGAAGTTTATAGTATTAGCTGTGTATCCTCCTCGGGCTTTACCACCAGCTAACCCACTACCACTATGGTCTTTTAATATCAGAAGGGCAACAGTGCTGTTCATACTGCACCCGCTAATTTCTATGCTTGTTTGATGGCTACCAAACTTAAATGTATAGGTGCCAGGTAGTAAATGTTGACCGTATACATAGTTAGCCCATCCATTTTGGTAATACTTTACAACACCGGGGTATGAAAAGTTAACCTCCGTGGCTGTAAATAAAACTTCATCATCAGTACCAGCAATGCTTTGGTTGTTTAATTGTTGGGTTCCGTTTTTATAAAACATTTTGAAAGTATGATTCCCCGGAAGTAACTCGATGGGTGTATTGGCAGGAAGACTAGCGGACCAACCATTTTGGTAATGTCTGAACGTGGCAGATCCTAGTGGGTTACCGTTACAGTCTTTGAGTGCTGCTGTAGTGGTAGTGGTTACAAAGTCAACCTCGTCATCAGTTCCGGCAATGCTTTGGGAATTGAGCTGCTGACTTCCTTTATTGAAGTACATTTTGAAAGTATGATTACCGGGAAGTAGCTCAACGGGTGTGTTGGCAGGAATGTTTCCAGACCATCCGTTTTGGTAATGCCTGTAGGTACCTCCAGCTAGTGGATTACCATCCGAATCTTTTAGGGTAGCTGTAGTGGTTACGGTAGTAAATGCAACTTCATCAGCGGCACCAGCAATGCTTTGTGCATTGAGTTGTTGACTTCCTTTATTAAAGTACATTTTGAAAGTATGATTACCGGGAAGTAGCTCAACAGGTGTATTGGCAGGAATGTTTCCAGACCATCCGTTTTGGTAATGCCTGTAGGTACCTCCAGCTAGTGGATTGCCATCCGAGTCTTTGAGGCTAGCGGTAGTGGTTACCGTGTTGAAAATAACAGTAGTAGTGGTTGTAGGTATATTGGATTTTTGTTCAGAACCCTTGTTGTAATACATCCTGTAGGTCAAACTAGAGGCAGAACTATTTATAGTAAAGTTCCCGTTTCCATCATTAGTGGCATTGTGCCAACCTCCATCGTAGTATTTAAGCGTAGCTGTGTTGCCATCTGGCAAACTTGTGTTGCTACTATTATACAGATGCACTGTAATAGTAGTTGCATAGCCCGATAGCGAAAGCATCAGCGCTGCAATTAATGGTATTAGTTTAAGTTTTGAATACATAATAATTTTGTTTTTGGTTAAAAAGTGATAAATACCTATTAACACAATAGGCGAATGTTTTTATTCATAGGCAAAAAGTTTAAAAGTTAAAAATGGAATCGTACCCTTAGAATAGTAAGGGTAATCTGTAGATATCGTTGAGGTAAGGTATATCGAAAAACTAGGTTGGAACATGGTTGAGGTGTTGGTTATTCTAGTTGAATTAACTTATAAGAAAATTTTATGCCTTAAACCTTAAATTTTTATCAATCAAAAGGTTGAACTATTTCAAAATCTACATTAAATCCAATTCTGGGATTTTTTGTAAGTGATTGGGAACAAGGATTTAACATGAGTTTTTTGTAAGGTTCACCTACATTTTGATGTACACTTTTTGCAAAAGGATTGCTAATTGTTTAGAATAATAGAAGGTCGTTTTGAGTACCGAGGGTAGGATTTTAATGAAACAAAAATCCCCTCAGTAAGGCAGACCTTATTGAGGGGATTTAGAATTTAGATTTAACTAAAGTTTAGTCAAGAATCAACTTCTTCACTTCGCCATCAGCTTTTATCATATACATACCTCTTG
>JAUICR010000077.1 GCA_030427785.1 Bacteroidia bacterium
CCTCTTTTTTTTATGTAGTCTACTACTTCTTTATGCTCAAGCAGATAATTATTAATATCCTCAATGCTTTGAAACTCCTCGTGTGGCAATTCATCTTTTGGAGCAAAAACATTTGGATGTTTACCATCAAAACACTCGATATAACAAATAAACTTGAAGGAACGTACCCATTCGTCTGCACCCAGCAAATTAAAGTTTGTAGCACTTATAAAATAGATTGGGGTTTCATTAGAGTAGAAAAATCTACGGATATCCGATATTCCTTTAAGTGTTTCTTTTGGTTTGTTGCTAGTACTCATATTGTAGTTTTTGAACTTAGATTAATGTTTGATTTACACTTTGGCCGATGGCGACATCATAGCCGTGGTGCGAGTTTTATGCCTATTCAATACTTTGTCTGAGAAAATTCTCAAACCCATTTCAGGTTTAAACCCATGAATTTCCTTTACGTCAAGTTTCATAAAAAACTCTAGAATTTCGGGACTTAAAACTTGCCCTGGTACCAAAATAGGAAAGCCAGGAGGGTAAGGAATTACAAAGCTGGCAGATACAATTTCTCGTTTTTCCTTTAGCGCTTTGTCACATTTTGTGAGCGATAGGTACTCACAGTTAGTTTCGTCATACGACATAAAATATGCCTCCCTTAGGTTTCCACCAGGCACCCCTGGCAATGCCTGAAATGAATAATGGAAATGACTAAAGTCGGGCAGGGGAGGACATTCATTGGTGAGCGAATGGATTTTTCTGTTTTGCAGCGCTATTTCCTCCTTATTAAATGATTTACTGTTATCATCTAGTTGATCTGCTATACGAAGCAATACTCGGATGAGATAGGCAACCGAACTTCTGGTAGTGCCAATATTGGTCATAAATAGCACCGTATTTCTCGATGTTTTATTTATTTGAATACCAAATTGATCCATCAGGTACTTGTTCTTAAAAGTGTCTCCATCTACCCCGGTACGACCTATGTACAAGTTTATTTTGGTAGGATCAAGCACAAACTCGTCATTGGTCCAGGCTTTATCCATACGTACCCAGCCGGTTTTTGAATTAAAGTATTCAGATATTCCCGATTTGCGATACTTAGAAGGGATAAAATTGGACACTGTCAGCACATCAAAGTACTTTTGAAGTTTTGGGTGCGTGTGAATTTTAGAGCGCAATATCATAGCATTTTCCACACTTTTCTCTACCATTTCATATCCTTCAAATTGCACTTGCCTGCGTCCTACGTCAAGCGATCCTAAAATTTGATAATTGGGTGAAGTAGAGGTATGGGTTTTATAGGCTTCTAAAAAGGATTCCTCGGTTCTGCGTCTAAAATCTTCATCCCAAATATGAACCATCGAGCCTTGTCGGAATGATGATAAGGTTTTGTGAGTGCTTTGTGTGGCGTACACTCTTATTTTTACTTTATCCGGATCAGGCATTCCGGTCCTATCCTCCGCATTAGCATACTCAGTTCTGTATTTTTTGCTTTGATATTTTTGATACAAATGTTCGGCTGTATACATAGCAGTGCGCTGCTTGTAAATAGGTGAAAATCCGGCAAAAGCAAACCAAGCCTCATCCCATAAAAAGATCATATCGGGCTTGATAGCCAAAACGGCCTCCATTACCATTTGTACGTTATATACGATACCATCAAAAGTGCAATTGGTAAGCAACAGCATACGAGCTTTATCTAATCTTCCTGCGGCCTTTAGTACCTCAAGTTTTTCTAATATATGCTCTAAGGGTACCGCACCGTACATAGAGTATTCCTGCACAGGATACGAATCTAGGTACACCGGAAAAGCGCCCGAAAGTACTAATCCGTAGTGGTGTGATTTGTGACAATCACGGTCAATTAAAACTAAATCACCTGGTTGAACTACCGCTTGTACCACAATTTTATTGGCAGTAGAGGTGCCATTGGTTACAAAAAAAGTTTGACGAGCCCCATAAGTACGGGCAGCCATTTCCTGCGCCTTTTTTAATGGGCCAGTAGGTTGTAGTAATGAGTCAAGGCCACCAGTGGTTGCACTGGTTTCGGCCAGAAATAAGTTTCTACCATAGAAATCTCCAAAGTCTTTAATCCACCGCGATTTAAAAACTGAGTTTCCTCGCGATATGGGCATGGCATGAAATACACCCGTAGGCTTTTGGCTATAATCTACAAGCGCTGAGAAAAAGGGTGTATTGAATCGCTCTTTGATTCCGTGCTGAATACTTAAATATATTTCTTGTAAATCTTCTGTGCGGTAAAAAATTCGATTGAATACATCTAGTGTGGCGTCTTTTATATTAGGCAAAGAGGTATCTGTAACATAATATATGTCAAGCTCTGGCCTAAACTTTTTAATAATTTGCCCCAATATAGGCCCAAAGTCCATATCAGATTCGGCATCTACAGCTAGGTTTTGCAAGCCATTAATAAAGGGCTTGATAATGCTTAATGTATTCTTGGATTTGTATTTAAGTCCATATCGTACTACTACGGCCTGGATATTTCTATTAAATAAAAGTGCGATCAGTGAATCTTGAAAACTACGAGTCACTACCACTTCAAAAGCAAAATTATCAGAAGCGGACCGAATTTCTTTTAGGTTATCCTTTAATTCAACTTGTTCATCACTGTTAAGATCATCTACAAATAGTGTTTCAAAATAATTTCGCTTTACACCATCTTCTGTATCCTCTTCCTTCATTTTGTGAATTCCGTCCGATTCTTTCACCATAAGCTTGTTGCTTGATCGGTACGATTCGCTAGCCAGATTTCGAAGGGTATTATTTAGCACATTAGAAAGATGAGCGTATTCTTCGCGCTTATACATAGAGGAAAGCTCATGTATATGCTCAATGCCCGGAAATGCCCAATACTGCTCAATAAGTTTTAAAGTTTTAAAGCAGTTGGTAATTTTCTCTTTGGTGGCGGCTCTTTGTTCTTCGGTGCGCTTATTTCCTTTCAGTTCAATTGCCGCTGTCTTTAGTTTGTGCCAAGTGTCTGATCGCAGTTGAGCTACATTGAAATATTCTTGATTTAAAAAGTCGGAGTCAATTGGATTGTTCATATAGTATTATTTCCCATGCAAGGCTAATTTATTTCCTTCACTGTCTAAAAACAAGGCAAAGCTTCCTGCGGTTTCGCTTATTTGTGTTTGTCCTAGCAAAAGTCTTCCACCAAATTCTTCTATACGCGGAATCATTTGCTGCAAATCATCAGCGGCATTAAGGTAGAGCAGAGGACCCTTGTCACAAGGAAAACTCCCCTCGCCACATATTATGGCCCCATTCATGCCTTTATCGTGTGGAAACAGAGCCATGGAATAACCATTTACTTCAGAAAGTTCCATTTCTATTCCGAACAAGTGATTGTAAAACGAAACGGCTCTTGAAAAATCGTGAGCTGGGATTTCAAACCAAGTGAGAAGCCCTGATGTGCCACCTTCAGGACTTGCTCCTACATCCTCCGAAAGAGAACCCTTTTTTGTAGTATTCTTTTTAGAAACACCTTTGTTGCTAGAACCTCCCATTTAATTGTGTTAAAGTTTGTACAACGAAATGTATGAAAAAAGGAATGGATTACTGCCTTATTTCACCAGGTAAAATATTTATTCCTTCAGAATCCATTGCAACTGGCTCTTGCATAACTTGTTCTATCTGTTGAAGGCGTGTAGGTTTTTTAAGTTCGCCTAGTTTTTCTAGGGCTTCATGACGCTTACCTGGGTCATAAATATCAAAATGAACGTTTCGGTCTCTAAAACTTTTTAGCGGTTGCCCTAAACGCAGTAAGCCATTCTCTCTACTTCGCTTTACACGTTCTATATCAATTTCTATAGGAATTAGCTCAGGGCCGGTGCTAGCCTGATATAATACTCTTCCATCGGGTCCACATACTATGGAGCGACCCGTTCCGCCATCTCCCAGGCCGTTTATATCAAATACATAACATTGATTGGTAGCCGCGGTGGCTTGTACCAGGGCCAATTCTACATCTCTATCTATAGTACCTGTAAGGGTAGGGTGTAAAATAACGTCACATCCCATCACGGCTAATGTTCTTGAAGTTTCGGGAAACCACATATCATAGCATATACTCAATCCAAACCGACCAATGTTTGGTACATCAAAGGTTAAAAAACTGTCACCACCAGTTACCCCAACTTCGTAGGGATAAAAAGGAAACATCTTATCATATCTCCCCACTATTTCACCATCAGGATTAATGACAGTGGCTGTATTGTAAATGTTGCCAGCTCTTTTTTGAAACATACTTCCTGGAATTAGCCAAATTTTATATTTTTTGGCTATGGCCTGAAACTCCCTTTCGGTATCGTTGGGAAATTCCTGGGCATGATAGGTTAGCGGGCCAAAAGGTGAGAGCTCGCTAAGCATGATCATTTGTACCCAAGGATACACAGACATACATACGTCTATTTTGTGTTTCATCAAGGGTACATTGCTGTGGCCAGCAGATACGGGCATTTGAATGCCCGCTATTGAAAAAGGTATCATTAAATAATTTTTGTATTAAATATATTATCGTATTCGTATCAGAAAATGGCAAGAAACGGGTTGTGAATTGCTCCTAAGATAAGATATTATCTAAGGCTCTATCCATTATATCCAAGCCACGGTTTAAGTCTTCATCTGATATTACTAGTGGGCACAGCACACGAATTACATTTTTATGTGTTCCTGCACTTATCAAGATTAATCCTTCCTCTGCACATGCCTGTAGCATCTTGCTACACAATTCATGGTCAGGCTGACGAGGGTCTCCATTTTTTACGAATTCCATGGCTACCATGGCGCCCAAGCCTCTAACATCACCTATTTGATAATGCTTGTTTTTCATGGCAATAAAGCGGTCCATAATAATTTTACCCACTTCAGTTCCTCTTGCGTTTAAATCCTCATCCTCCATCATCTTAAGGGTAGCTAATGAAGCAGCGCATGAAATAGGGTTACCAATGTAGGTACCACCAATGGTGCTAGGTTTAGCAGCATCCATAATTTCTGCTTTACCTATTACGGCAGATATAGGCATTCCTGAGCCTAAAGATTTGGCCCACGTTGAAAGGTCTGGTTGTACGTTAAAATGCTCATAAGAGCCCCACTTACCGGTTCTACAAAATCCGGATTGGATTTCATCAAAAATCAGCATAATGCCGTATTGATCACAAAACTCTCTAAGGCCTTCAAGGTATTTGGCAGGAGCAACATTAAATCCACCTTCACCTTGCACTACCTCCATAATAACGGCCGCAACACTATTGGGATCCACCATATTTCTCATAGATTCGTGCATCCTTTTAAGCTCCTGATCTACAAAAAGCTCTTCGCTCATTCCTTTTCCGTAGCGGTAATAATTTGGGAATGGTAGCCTATAAACTTCGGGGGCGAAAGGACCACAATTTATTTTGTAATCAACTTTACTGGTTAATGTCATTGCCATCATGGTACGGCCATGAAATGCACCTGTAAAAGAAATAATGGCGCTACGATTAGTAGCCTGTCTTGCTATTTTTACCGCGTTTTCTACGGCTTCGGCACCAGTAGTTACTAGCATCACTTTGGTGTGATCTCCATGCGGAAGTATCTCAGCCAATTTCTCACATAGTTCAATATAGGGTTCGTAGGTAACTACATTAAAACTTGTATGAATGTATTTTTTTGCTTGCTCTATTATAGCGTTCACTACGGGCTCAGGTGAATGGCCAGCATTTACAACACCAATGCCTCCAGCAAAATCTATTAATTCTCTTCCTTCTAAATCCGTAATAATAGCCCCACTTGCTGATTCTACAGTGGCCGTATTAAAAACCCCAACCCCATTTGCTACCACAGCTTTTCTTCTAGCTAGCAGCTCTTCATTTTTTGTTAAAGTATTGTTATTCATTTTGTTATAAATGTTATGTCCAGTTTAAAATAACCGATATAATAGTAGTTGGTTTTGAGCAATTAAACAATGCATCAAAGAAAATAGATTATACCTGCGAAGGATATCATTGTCCAACCAAAAATCACAGGAAATTGAACAGGAAATAATTCTTTATGGAAGGTTTGTCAATGTGGGTACTACGGAAAAGAGCTAGCTTATAGTTTAACCAATTTATGACGAAATATAGTGCTGCCGTCATTTAGTAAAACGCTATACACACCTGGTGCTAAACCCGAAATATCAATACTTTGGGTTTCTAATTTTGATAAGTCGTGCTTTAATAGAATAGCACCATTACTATTTACCACGGATAGCTCTATAACTTTATTAACTTCTAGGTTGTTATTGGATATCTCAAGAATATCTCTAGCTGGGTTTGGGTATAAGGTAAATGGGGTGTTTTTAGTATCGTACTGATTTAAGCTGACCCAATCGGGGTTTAAAACATAGTTTAAATCCATTCGAAAGGAAAAACCTCCTCTGTCACCAGTTTTATTTCTCACGGCTACTGTTACTTCATTCGTGCCGTCCAAAAAATAATTAGCAATAGGGTCAAAGGTTACAAGATCAAAAGGATCACCTCCATTGTAGGGGTTAACAAAAGTACCAAAATCAAAAAAGATCATGTCATGCGGAATGCCTCCACGATTTTCTGGAACTCCTGTATTTTCTCTAGCTACAGACTGATTATTAATATAGATCTCTATATCATCGTCCACATATATTCTTAATCGGCAATCAGTTACGGTGGCTCCCGAATCTAGAATAAATGAGGTTTTATAAAATCGTACACCGGGCTCAGATTTAATGACTGACGCATTAGGTAATACACCAATGGAAGGAAAACCATGTGGCTGACCTACTTGTGCTTTTGCTAGGTAGGTGGAGTCACTAGGAGGATTGGCAATTCCTATCCACGGAAATTTATTGCAGGTGGCATAGTCTACATGGTTGCTTTCATACCAATTTTCGTCTGACACTATTGCTTTTTTAAGAGTGTCCTCCTCAAAAAACATATCTGTATGAGGCTCAATGGGTGCATTAGAAATGCATAGAGAAACGATTAAACTAAAAATCATAATGAATAGGGGTTAATGGCTTGGTTTTCTTACATCAATAATATGAAAAAATATCCAAGGAGCCATGCTAATTGCTTAAAATGGTAGGTATAGTTTTATTTTTCTTTTTAAGAATTGACTGGCCTTTTTTGATTGATTATTTAACTTCGCCAAAGAATAATATGCTGTCAAAAAAATCAAAATATGCTATTAATGCCCTTGTGTATTTAGCAAAACAGAGCAAGGTATCTGCATCGAGAAAAGTCACAGTTTCTGAGATTTCAGAGGCCCAGAATATTCCGCAAAAGTTTTTAGAAACTATACTACTCGAATTAAAAACAAATGGAATCCTGGGAAGTAAAATGGGTAGAGGCGGAGGATACTATCTGCGTAAGTCTCCCGAAACTGTAAACCTAGCTGATGTATATAGGATTTTTGATGGTGCTATAGGTCTACTGCCGTGTGTTACCTACAATTATTACGAACGGTGTGAGGAATGTATAGATGAGGAAACTTGTGGAATCCGGGTAGCTATCTTAGAGGTAAGAAATATAACTGTAGAGATTCTTAAGAAAAACACATTAGAGTCTATTATTGAAATGGAGGAAGAGAAGAGAAAAGCACTTAACCTGCAATAAAATCTGGGCTGAGAAACTGTAGATACTTAGCAATGTATTTTTCTTTATCGCGCCTTTTGTATTGCATAATATACCTTGGATGCTCTAAAGGAATTATTTCTTTAAACAATCCCAAATCTTTATTCAGGTTTTTTAAAAACTGATAGTTTTTCCCTGTTCCTAGTACGATTACATTTTTTGGTTCACCACATATTTTGACTTGCTTTTTTAGCTGATCTGTGATAAAGGGTAAAACTGCTTGTTGAAGCTCTATTTGATCGTAATAATTCCAGTTCACCCAGTTCCCTTTCTCGTTTTTATGTATATATCCCAATGGACTTACAGCACCAATAAACCAATCCTGATAAAACGTAGCAGGACCACCGTAGGCGTTTATTACATCATACACAAATGTGGCCGAAATTTCTCTAGTTTCCATCGGGAAATTGATATTGCATACTGACTCTAGTTGGAATGAATCTGTAAATGGGATACCTGTAATTCCGGCCCCAAGTCTACCAGGGTTTATACCTAAAATTAGGCCTCGAGGATTTTGGTCATCATAATACTTTTGATAAAAGGAATTGAGTACCGTCTGTAATTCTTTGCTACTATTGAAATAAGGATTAAGCACCTCTACACTGCTGGGCAACCGGATTTGTTGAGTATCTAAATTATTATAAAACTGAAGTATCTGCTTACTCAATTTCATAAGTTACTTCTTTATTACTCGGTACGAACTGCCATCGGTACTTTTAATCAAATAGAAACCTGGGGCTTCATTAGTCAAATCAATTTGATTTTTGTTCTCAATAGTTTGAATCAACATCCCGCTGCTATTATATACCTCATAATTAGATTTAAGGTCTGAGTAAAAAATACCCTCCGATGGATTGGGATAAAACGGTTTGGCTTCAACGTCTTCATATTCTGAAAGACCAACTCCGGTTCCCATTTCGTACACGGTAATGGTACCGCTTACCCCATTGGCAACATACAGTAAGGGTAACTTTCTTTTATTATGATTTGCTGCAACAAACACAAGCCCATCAGGCCCTAGGTCTCCAGCTTCTGGGTCGTTTGCAGCCTTTGAGAAATCGCGATTCAATTCATACATAACAAATTGTGGAGCCATTGGGTTTGTAATATCATATATCATTATTCCACCCATTTGCGACAAGCCTATAAAGGCATAGGTTTTTCCTTCTACTTCGCCTACTACTAAACCCTGAGGCTCAGGCCCCATATCATCGCTACGTGTTTTTCGTGATGAATTACTATTGCTCTCAGAATTAAAACTACTGGCATGAAGTAGGGCCAGGGTTTGCTCAAAATCGTCACCACTATCCCACACTAGTTGTGCCGTACTGTCCCAAATACTGAAAGATCTAGCTCCAAAACACATTAAAGAATCATACACAAAGTTGTGATCATAATCACCTTCTGCGTAAGATACCTTCAGCCTACCCGCACTTGTGTCAGAAAGATATCCGGGCCAACTTGGAAATCTTGAGGTATTTAATGGAAAATCTTTAATACGCCCCACTTCTGAATAACCGCTATACTCCCTTGGAGCACCTTCATTGGCCGTTAGTATATACTCCTTTCCGTTAACTTTATAGATGGCACTACCATCTGGCTGATACATACCAAAGAGGTTGTCTCTGGGCTTTATATCAATAACCTGATTACTATCCGAAACGTCAATTCCGATGCTTGTAAAATCTTTGTACCCCAGGCCAATTACGGTATCTACTGTAAAAGTGCTTAAATCAATAATGCCCATCGCATTGTTTTCTTGCAACATTACATAGGCCTTGGTGTAATCAGAGTTTACAACCATAGATTCTGGTTCCAAATCTTGCGAAGGCGTTTGCTTACCTGAATTTCCAAATACCCTAACCATTGGGTCATAAGCAGTAGTATCTAGTTTATCAAAGTAAATGGTTTGCATATCAGATTGGCTAACGTTTCCAAACCCAGGGCTAATGTCAAGCATTGAGATCGAGCCCCAAGGATCGCCTGTGTAGTCATCACTCGGCTCGCCCGCACCTGCCACCAAAACTCTATTACCACCATAGGTAAACACTACTTGCTGAGGCGAAGCACCTACTTCAAATTGGGCTAGAAAAAGTCCATCTTTATCAAAAAACAAAAGCTTGCCTGGAGATTGTGGCACGACTGATGAAGCCACCACAACCACTATTCCAAAGTGAACTGCTACACTATTTACCTCTCCTGCATAAGGGCTAATGTCTATGTGACCCAGAGTTTGTGGTTTCAAAAGATTCTTATACAATATAATATCTACCTCGTTGGTGCTTTTGTTAGTAGAATACAGGGTAAAAGTAGTTCTATCATAGGCCAGCACTTGTGTGCTGGCTCCATCAAATATGCCAGTTTTGTAGGTGTGCAAATGAGCAAAAGGCAACGACTGGGCACCTGCTATTATGCTAATCAATAACATGGTACACGCTTGGAAAAATCTCATATTTTCTTATTAATTGTAAGGTGTGAAAGGTAAGATTTTGAACGCTTTTTCACGCTTAATTAGGGCCTAATGTATATAAGAAACAGAATCGGTGATAGCGCATCATTTTCACTTAGCTAAAGATTAGCTGATTGGTGATAATAGTAATTTGTAACTGGCTTTAATAGCATTTATGCCCAATTGAGAATTTTAAAATCTGCTATTTGCCCAATTGAAATACTAATTGATGGTCAGAGTTTTTTAGAACTAAAACCTCGTCTATTACATCAAAACTAAAAGAACTTGAACCCAATATTTGTAGGTAGGTATCTTCTATGGAAATGGATGGAGGGCAGGCCATACGTGTACTCGCGAGTGTAGCAATAGCTATTTCGGCAGGGCCTAAGGTAATTTGGCCGCTATAATGGTTACAACCTCCGTTGCCATAAATACTTTGGTTTAGTAAATTCAGGTTGAGTGTGGGTTTATTTATGCCCGATTTTAACGCATTATCATCCACACTGATTAATTCCCAATTTTGAAGTAACGAATTAAATGGAGGCAAATACTTTCCGCAACCATAGTAGGTGCTTAGCGGCATGCCTTCGGTAGTTCTCACTTTTAATTCGGTGGTGTAATCATATTCATTTTCACTCATTTGGTCTGAGCAAGATTCGGGATACACTATGAGGTACAACTCACTATTTTCATCCTCAAGGTTCGCTTTCATTATACCGTTAGATTCAGTCACAAAATCGGCCCATTTAAATTCATAATCCAATTCATTTTCGTCTAATGTTTTCAATTGCATTTTTTCGCCAATAGTCACCTTTAATGACCAATTTGGCTCATTGCCTAAAGCAATAAAATGAACGGGGGTATCTTTTGTAGTCTGAGTCTTTTTTGATTTATTAAGTGCTGTACAGCTCGCAAGGGCTAACATCAGCCCAAGGGCCAATAATGAAGTTTTATTCATCGGATAACGTGTGTATTTCTTTTTCTATTTGGCTTTGTAATTTCTTGGTGCTGGCAATTACCGACTTATAGTAAGCAAGTACAAATTGACGATTGTAAGACAAGCGCCAAAGGTAGCTCAGCAATAGCTGTTTCTCATCCTCTTTTAAGTCAAGTGGGAGGGCAAGACTTACCAAGTTTCCTGTATCATCAAAATTCATATGAGGACTAAGAATTTTGTTAATCGGATGATAGTAATTATTGTTGAATTGTAGCTCGGAATAGGACTCCTCAAATTTTTCGATAATCTCAAAATGAAAGTCATAGACTGAAATTATGCTTAGCCTGAGCGAATCATTTGTTATTAAATCCAATCCAATGGACTTTAATGATTCATAGCCTGATTTATTTTGAATAGAAACAAAATCTCGAAGCAAATAGTAATAGAATGGTATGGCAGAGTCCGGGCTCACCTCTTTCTGCAGTACCACTTTTTTAAAGTACTCTACAGATTTTACACCCATTTTGTGCCCACCGATATTTTCATTTAGATCTACCAAATCAGACTTTAGTCCATTGCTTATTTCCTTCAGTATTTTTATTTCCGACCTTGCTTCCTTCCGGTCTTCATTCCATTTATTTAAGGCAAAAGCCATAGTTACTGCCAGAAATATAGAAAGCAACTCAAGAAAGTATTTCTTCCAGTTTAGGCTTGTTTGAGTTTGCTGTTGGTGTATGGCCGAGCGGTTGCTATCTGATGATTCCATGTGGTGGACTTCTTAGGTTGAATAGAAAACAATTTATTACAAATCAAGAAGTGTAATGGTTAATTGGAAGTCCATTCGTGATTGCACGCATTTATCATTTTGGCAGGGTCTTCCTTAAACTCTTCCATAACTTCTAAATTAGAAAACAAGTAAAGCTTATTATCTTCCACTATCCACAGGTCGGGTTCGGAGGGGGCTACAAATCCAGCACTCACCGCTTTTGAACAATAACCACCAAATTGAGGTAAATAAAAGTCAGGATCTGCTAAAAATGTTTCTCTATTAGTCGCGTCCGAAAAGTACCAGGTAATATCCTTATAATCGGCACTAAATTCACTATAGCCGTTTACGGGTTTTCCATGAAAATAGGAAACAACATCGTAACCATCTATTGCAACACCGTCCTTAGCAATAATGGATTCGTGCATTCCCAATGATATAGGGCTGATGTCCATTAAAACCATGGAAATACCTATTAATAACAGTAGCCCTACTACGAGGCCCCCAATGATTTTTAATCCTTTTTTCATGTAGTTGGTTTTGGGTGCAAAGGCAATAAATATAATAGAAATACCGACAAATCTACTGAGTGAGGCTCATGATCCTTACGTTTTCAAAGATTTCCTGCATCCATAGTTGGTGCATTTTTGCCGAAAAGTGTAAGCCATCAGAAGCTACCATATTAGGGTCATTAAGAGCCGATCTACTGATGGTAGTAATGTTAAAATAGCTTACTCCCAGCTTTCGCGAAATGGCTTTATTGATTTTGTTGAATGCATCTATATCTGATGCTATACTTAATTGATTAGCCATAGCGGCAGGACATACGCCATAGTCAGGAATGCTTACGACAAATACACGATTTGGGTTTCCATTTGCCAAATCAATTGACTTTCTCAAAAGAATTTCAAACTCCTCAGCATACTCATCCTTACTTAAGGCTTGGTATTGATTATTTACTCCTATTAATAAGCTTACTAAATCATATTCAGTCTTCAGATTTTTAGAATTTATGCTTTCAATCAAATCGCGTGTTGTCCAGCCGTTTTGCGCCACCACCTCATACTGTACTTTTAAAAATATATCGGCATTTTCTAAACTATCAGCTAGTAGCGATGAATATGAATTGTTTTCGCCAATAGCTGTACCTATGGTATAACTATCGCCAAGGGCCAAGTAGCTGAAATTGTCTTCCTGAGCCTGACAATAGTAAGTGAAGGGTAAAAAGAACAAGGGAAGAAATTTGCGCAACATCATGAGTTATTTAGCTAGAGTTCGAAATTAACCGTTTGAAACAAGAAGACCTTACACAAAGGCAAGGTCTTCTTTACCAACCTAAAGGACAAGGTTCGCGATTATCATTGTGAATAGAATAAGCAGTCCTTTCTATTAGTTTTGAGCCAGGCCATTGGTATTAGTTAATACCTGTGCCGCCTCTTCTGACAAATTAGAATTTAAATAGGGGTTTAGCTCCAACGCCTTCTTAATTTGTTCTTTTCCTTTTTTAGCGTTTCCTTTTTTGAGTTCAATCATAGCGCCAATAAGAATTAATTGAGGATTCTGACTACCCGTTGCACTAGCTTTGGCAAAATGCTCCGAAGCAAGGTCTAGCTTATCTGTTTGCAAATAAGCTTCAGCTAATACTTTGTTTACATCAATATTATTGGGACGAATGGCATACTCGTGCAGTCCGTGATGGGTGGCTTCCTCATAATTTTTACTAAGGGTCAAATAAAGTTGAGCCATTTCAAGACCCACATCGTGACTGTGGCCGTGCTCTTTTGTTTCAATGTGCCCATGGTCATGCCCGTCATCTTCCAAGCTACTCAGCTCTACAAAGGCTTTCACTTTAGCTTCTTCCATTTTTTGGGTATTACCAAGTGCCTTATAGTTGTGATACAAATCACTGTAGAAGGAAGCATCCGATCTACCTTCAAGTGCTTGCTCTAGCAATTGGATAGCCTCCTTGTTATTGCCTTTGGCTGATTCCACAGCAGCCAAACCTTGCAGAGCAAATGGATAGCCTTTCCTTTCAGCCAATGAGGCTTTGAACTGAAATTCGGCAGCTTCTAAGTTTCCGTAAGTTTTGTACAAGTTTCCTAAAATCACTCTACACCAAGCGGTTTCTTCATGCCCGGGAGCACCGGCTTTTATAGCCATTTCTAAAGCCGCAATAGCTCCAGGTACATCACCGTATATTTCTCTTAAATAAGATACTCGTGAATAGGAGCGGAGGTCGGGGCGAATAGCCACCATTGAATCTACCATTGTTACAGCTTCATCATAGTTACCTAGCTCCAGGTTGGCATCAGTTAAAATGCCATAAACTCTGGAGTTATAAGGATTTATAATTACCGCTTTTTGTCCTGTGGCAAGCGCATCTTCAAATTGGTGATACGAAAGTTGAATCACCGCTTTGGAAGTTAACGCTCTGAACTTATCCTCAGATTTTTCGGGGTTTTCGGCCAATACAGCATCTATCATTTTTACTGCTGCAGGATAGTAGTAGCCGTAGTTTCCGGTGGCGCGGGCTTCTACTATATAAAGGTC
>JAUICR010000312.1 GCA_030427785.1 Bacteroidia bacterium
TTCGACTACTTTGCATATCTCGGTGGCAACCAAACCGCCAAAACTCACTCCCATCAAAACAAAATCGTCCTTTGTATTAATCATTTTAGAAAGCCGCAAGGAATAATCCTCAAGAGCCTCGCCTCGCTTAGGATCGAGCCAATCCAAATGGACTAATTCTCCCTCTAAATTCAGAAAATCAAAAACCCGCTTATCAGCGCCCAAACCGCTTATGGTATAAATCTTCAAAATCGACTTATTTTACTACAAGACTAAACAAAAAGAGCCGAATGATAAGTAGATCATTCGGCTCTTTTACTTTTATAATTTCACAATCACTAGGGCGCTACTTCTTCAGCAGCGGCTTCTTCCTTAGGTAATTCTGTAATCAAATCCATTTCTTCTACCAAGTAACCTGCATCAGCAAATTTGTCTACTATAAATAGCACATAACGGATATCCACCATAATGTTGCGACAAAGGCTCACATCATAATTGTAATCACTCATGGTGCCTTCCCAAGTGCGGTCAAAGTTGAGACCTATCAGCTCTCCTCGTCCATTCAAAGCCGGGCTACCTGAGTTTCCTCCCGTGGTGTGATTAGAGGCTATAAAACAAACAGGCATTTTATCGCCTTCGGCATAAATACCATAATCTTTGGTCTTGTACAGTTGAATCAACTTCTCGGGTAAGTCAAACTCATAGTCGCCAGGTATATACTTTTCTATTACACCGTCCAGGTAGGTGTGCGAACCATATTGAACACCATCCATCGGTTTATACCCCTCTACCTTACCATAAGCCACACGCAAGGTGCTATTGGCATCTGGGTAAAAAGGCCTTTGAGGAAACACCTCTTTCAGCCCCATCATATAGCGCGCTTGCAGCTCCTCTATTTTAACCTCGTAAGCAGATGTCTGCGGATTAATAACATCTATAAAGTTAGTCCAACTTGCCGAAGCTAATTGATAAGCATCACTCTTAAGAAGAGTCTTTATTGCTTTCTTAGGATTATCTTTAAGCGAGGCACTCCACTTTTCGGGATCAGCTATTACCATAGACTTAGCATAAAGATTCGTAACATATTTATTCAATGTTACTTCATCCATGGCCTTTAGTTTCAATAGCAACTCACTTGCCCCTTCGGTACTTACCGCATTTAAGTACACAGGTAGCAAGGCTTTCATGGCTTTCTCATCCAATTCGCTATCATAATTTTTATAAAACCCTGCAAGACTTTCAGCCTTCTTAGCAGCTTCTGTTTCTAAAGCTTCCGTATTGTCCTCTTCATACAATGAAACCAGTTTTCGGTAGCCGTACAAATGACGCATCAGCTCATTGCCATAGTACATGGTTTCCAAAAACATATAGCGTTGCATCATTAAGGGCTTTCTATCGTCATACAACTTCATAAGCTCGGGCAGCACATCAGCATACTGACTTTTCCAATCGTCATTCTTATTAATAGCTTCTGTAAATTCTCGCTCTAGCTTTTGCTTTCTTTCTACAGCCTTGGTAGTTTTCATTCCCTTTACCTCACCTATCCACTTTTTCCAGGCATTGCTTATACGTGCATATTTACTAGCATATTGAATACGCGTAGCATCGCTCTCGCGCATTTTCTTATCCAGAGTTTCCAATAAAGATTCACGCACTGCAATTCTTGCAGGATCATATTCATTGATGATAAAAGCTATTTCATTAGAAGGTAAGTACTCATTAGTAGAACCAGGAAAACCATAGATCATGGTAAATTCATTAGGCTTAGCGCCCATCAGGTTTACCTTAAGATGCTGAGCGGGTGTATAAGGCACATTAGCTTCAGAGTATTCAGCTGGCTTATTATCGGTACCTGCATATACTCTAAATATGGAGAAATCGCCCGTATGGCGAGGCCACATCCAGTTATCAGTATCAGCACCATATTTTCCTATAGACGAAGGTGGAGCTCCTACCAATCGCACATCTTTAAAAACCTCTTTGGCAATAAGGATATACTGATTGCCATACGCAAATGGCTTTACTTCCAATTCATACTCACCTTCATTATCAGCAAGTATCTTCTCCACATTCTCTCTGATTTTGGCCGCTCGTTGCTCCTTGTCCATAGTGGCTATTACTCCGCTAAGTACTTCATTAGTCACATCATTCATGTATTTTACTATAGAAGCAGTAAGGCCGGGGTTGGTTAGTTCTTCCTTCCCATTCATGGCCCAAAAACCATTTTGCAAATAGTTATTCTCTAAACTGCTGTGCGATTGTATTTGGCCATACCCGCAATGATGATTGGTAAGCAACAATCCTTTTGAGCTAATCAACTCTGCCGTACACCCGCCACCAAAATGCACAATAGCATCTTTTAATGAGGATTGATTAACGTCATAAATGTCCTGGGCAGAAATCTCCATACCCATAGATGCCATGTCATCAGCATTAAGTTGGCCAATGAGGTAAGGAATCCACATTCCTTCTTTGGCACTGCTGCTGGGTATTATCATTACAAATGCAATGCATACTGCCATCATCCTATTTACTAATCTCTTTGTCATAATCTGTTTGTTTTATTCAACGGCTCCCTGCCTTGTCAGCAAAGAAACTACAAATAGTAAAACTGCAAAAAGGGGAGAGCATATATTTAAGTTGAATACCTGCGCTGACTAATCAGTAACCTTCTCGCACTAATCATTTACTA
>JAUICR010000078.1 GCA_030427785.1 Bacteroidia bacterium
TACAGGGTGAGGTGTATGGTACATTGAACTTTTCGAGTAGCAAGCCTTACGGCAAAACATTTACCGATAGCGAAAAAGACCTTATAAACTTATTGGCCCAATGGGTAGGTGCAGAGTTGCAAGCTATAAGTACCAACAAGGCATTGCTGAAAGCTAAAGAAGCTGCCGAAGAAGCCGCCATTGCAAAATCTGATTTCTTGGCCACGATGAGTCACGAGATAAGAACCCCTATGAATGGTGTGATAGGGATGACGAGCTTACTGTTGCAAACAGAGCTTGGCGAGGAGCAATTGGACTATGTAAATACCATTCGCCTTAGCGGTGATACCCTGCTTACCGTAATCAATGATATATTGGATTACAGTAAAATTGAGGCAGGAAACATGACCTTAGAGGAGTTTCCATTTGAAATAAGTAGATGTGTAGAAGAAGCCATAGAGCTAATGGCTAATAGGGTATCGGAAAAGAATATCGAGCTACTGTATATAGTTGACTCTGATGTTCCGGCCATTATTTCGGGAGATATTACAAGGTTGAGGCAGGTGCTTATCAATCTTATTAGCAATGCAATAAAGTTTACTGACGAAGGTGAAATTGTAATAAGAGTAGAATTGAATGACCGTGTGGGAGATATGGCCGAAATTCATTTTGAGGTGCGAGATACCGGTATTGGGATTCCTGCCGAGAAACAGGATAAGCTCTTTAGTGCCTTTACCCAAGCTGATTCTTCTACTACCAGAAAGTACGGTGGTACAGGACTGGGACTAGCAATTTGTAAAAAACTAACCAACCTGATGGGAGGTGATATATGGCTAACCAGTGAGCCTGGCGTTGGGTCAGAGTTTCAATTTACCATAAAAGGGGAAGTGGTGCGCGAAACCAAGGCCACTCTTATAGATGATAAGAATGTAGAATTACTGAAGGACCGCAGAGCGCTGGTAATAGATGATAATGAGACGAATCTTAAAATTTTGCAGCAGCAATTAAAGATTTGGGGTGTGTATTGTCAGCCGGTCAATAATCCTGAAGAAGGCCTGGAGCAGGCCCTTACCGAGCCTTACGATTTGGTGATAATGGATTTTGAAATGCCCGGAATGAGCGGAATTGAAGTGGCCGAAAAAATCAGGGCACAAAAAACCAAAGAAGAGTTACCAATCATTCTTCTGAGTTCGGCCTACCCCAATTTAACCAAAGAGAAAAAGGAGTTTTTGTTTTCGGCCTATTTTATGAAGCCCATGAAACATAGCCTTCTTCAAAAAACAATTATTCGTGCATTGAGCAAAGCAGAAAAAGAAGAATCGGTGATACCCAATACTACTAACCCTAAGGAGGAAACAAGCCTACTAGGAAATCGTTTTCCATTAGACATTTTACTAGCAGAAGACAATGCGATTAACCAAAAATTGGCATTGCTTACACTGGAAAAAATGGGCTATAGTATGGATGTGGCGGCAAATGGGCTTGAGGCGCTAGAAGCCCTAAAGGCAAGAAAGTACGATTTGATTTTTATGGATGTTCAGATGCCGGAAATGGACGGAGTAGAGGCCACTCAAAAAATTATTGAAAAATATAAAGAAGATCGTCCGGTAATAGTAGCTATGACGGCCAATGCCATGGAAGGAGACCGCGAGAGATTTTTGGCAGACGGAATGGACGAATACATCAGCAAGCCGATTAGCTTGGATGCGATTCAAACGATTCTGATAAAGGTGGGTGCTCAAAAATTATCTAAAAGTTGAACCGGCACTCCTTTGAACTAACCTACGCTAACCCGCTTGAGCTCAAGCAAAAAATTCTTAGGGCTTGCGCTCAGCATCAATATTCGGCATTTCTAGATTCTAACAATTACCCGGATGCTTACGGCAATTACGATTGGATAGCGGCTTATGGCGCGCAGCAAGTTATAGCACCGCGCATCGAGCGATTTACCAAATTAAAGGATTGGCATCACAATAACGAAGATTGGCTTTTTGGACATTTGTCGTATGATTTAAAGAACGACCTAGAAGACCTGAGCACCAGGCATAGTGATTTTATTGGGTTTAAGCAGTTTAGTTTTTTTAACCCTACCACGGTGATATTTTGCAAAAAGGGAAAAATTACGGTAGAAAGTGTAGAGCAAAGTAACTCAGCCGATTTTGTGAAATCATTGCCCGAGCTTGCCGTAACAGAGGTGTATAAGAGCAAGCCCGAATTGAAACCTAATATTAGCCCGGAGGAGTACCAAAAAGATGTGGGAGAGGTATTGAAACACATCCAGCACGGAAATATATATGAGCTAAATTATTGCATGGAATTTAGCGCCACCTGTGAGTCTATAAATGGTGTTTCTATTTTTAATAAACTAAATGACTCCGCCAAGGCTCCGTTTGCAGCCTACTACAAAAATGAAGATCAGCTGCTGCTATGCGCATCGCCTGAGCGCTATATTCAGAAACAGAACAACCGAATTATTTCGCAACCCATAAAAGGAACCGCCAAGAGAGCTAAGAACCCTGTGGAGGACGAAGCTTTAAAGCGCGAGTTGGTGCACAGCCAAAAAGAACGAAGTGAGAATGTGATGATTTGTGACTTGGTGAGGAATGACCTAAGCAAAACTGCGGCTAAAGGTTCGGTTACAGTACCAGAGCTGTTTGGTGTCCATACTTTTCAAACGGTGCATCACCTTATAAGTACGGTACAAAGTACTTTGCAAAAGGGGACACATTTTACAGACGTACTAGCAAGCACATTTCCGATGGGTAGCATGACTGGTGCCCCAAAAATAAAGGCCATGCAGCTGATAGATCAATACGAACATTTTTCTCGTGGGCTATACTCCGGTGCGGTGGGTTACATAAGTCCACAAGGCGACTTCGATTTTAATGTAGTTATCAGAAGTTTGCTGTTTAATTCAACTACGGGGTTTTTAACAGCACGTGTAGGTAGTGCTATTACCATACAATGCGACCCAAAGCAGGAATATGAGGAGTGTTTGTTGAAAGCCTCCAATTTGCTCCGCTGCCTTGAGGATTAAATAAAAGAAGCCTGGCGGAACACTATTTTTGGATTATGAATCATGGGGTACTACATAAGGTTCAAGATTTTTTCCATTTTCATAAAATTGATGGAAGCAAAACTCTAGTGGCATGTAGTGGTGGTATCGATAGCATGGTATTGCTACACCTTATGAGGCTCTTAGGTTATAAACCTCATGTAGCTCACGTAAATTTTAAACTAAGAGGAAAAGACTCTGAGGGTGACGCTGAGTTTGTAAAGACCTATTGCAAGAAAAATGAAATAGAATGTCATTACACAGAGGTAAATACTGAAGAGTATGCGCAAGAGCACAAGCTATCTACCCAAATGGCAGCACGAGAATTGCGCTATGATTTTTTTGATAAAATAATAGCTGAGCAAAAGTTGGATTATATCGCTACTGCCCATCATGCTGACGATAGTTTAGAAACTATTTTGCTAAACTTAGGTAGAGGTACTGGCTTGCTGGGAATGGGTGGAATTAGAAATGTTACAAGTAAGGTACTACGACCACTTCATGCCTGCACCAAGGAACAAATCCTGGATTATGCAACAGCTACTAAAATAGCTTGGCGCGAAGATGTCTCTAATTCCAAAGAAACTTACCAAAGAAACGCGCTAAGGATTAAGGTTGTTCCGGAGTTAAAAAAAGTGTTTCCCTCCTTTGACAGCAGTTTTGCCAAAAGCCTGCAATATTTGGATGAAGATCGAAAATTGTTGGAACACCTTATTCAGAAAGAACTCCAGGCTATGGTAATACCCGTGGAGGACAATGAAAAAATGTCTATCCAAAAACTGCAAAGTCACCCAAGCAAATGGGCCATTTTAAGACATTGGCTGCAACCCTTCGGCTCTTTTGATGTACAGGCCATTATGCAATCACTTGATGGGCAAAGCGGCTTGCTTTTTGAACATGCGGGTTTTCGATTGCTAAAAGATCGTGATTTTCTGATTTTACAAAAGATAAAACACAACACTATTCAAGCCTTGATAGAGGAAGATGATACATTTATAAATGAGCCTCTCCGATTGGCTATGGAAAGAAAGCCAAAGATTACATTTGAACCACCAGAGGGCACTAGCGTAGCAGCATTAGATTTTTCGTTGCTGGAGTTTCCATTAACCTTGCGGAAATGGAGGCCCGGAGATCGTTTTTATCCTTTAGGGATGAAGCATTCCAAAAAGTTGAGTGACTATTTTATTGATAAAAAATACAGCCGATTTGATAAGGAAGAAACATGGCTATTATGCTCTGGAGAAAATATTGTTTGGATCATAAATGATCGAATTGATGATCGATTTAAGATAACTAATAAAACTAAAACTATTTACTTTGTCAGTCTTTTATAAATACCCCGCGATGAATCTATATAGAATTCTAATCCTGCTCTTCGTTTCGTTTGGAACTTTACAAGCTCAGATGTATGATCCTGTAAAATGGAAGTACTCTGTAAACAGAACAAGTGATACTGAAGCAGAGTTGCTAATGACAGCCACATTAGAAGAGGGCTGGCACGTGTATAGTATTACGATACCTGAGTCTTCGCCCGTTATTGGTACTTCTGTAATCTTTGAAGAAAGTGATGGATATAAGCTTATTGGAGGGCTTATAGAACCCACCCCGGTAGAGGAGTATGATCCCAATTTTGATGAAGTATTAAAATGGCATAAAAAGAAAGTCACCTTTAAGCAAAAGGTAAAAGTGAAATCGAAAGAGGATTTTGCCGTAAAGGCAGAATTAACTTTTATGGTGTGCAACGAGTCTATGTGCCTGCCACCTGATTACCTGGATATATCGTGGGATCTTAAAGGAGCAAAACTTGTAGAAAAGGCACAAGAAACTACCACTCCTGCCGACAAAGATGAGGAGGCAGATGCCAGTAATATAGCTCCAGGTGTAGATCCTGAGAAAGAAGTAATCGATTATGCCTATGATGGCGAGGATACTACTACCTATGAGGGAGATGATAAAAAATCGGAGGACAAAGGACTAGTGGCAAGCGATCCTAATAAAGGAGATAAAGGCACTAAGAGATCTATGCTTAGCATTTTTATTTTGAGTTTTTTGGGAGGTTTTGCAGCCCTGCTTACGCCTTGCGTTTTTCCTATGATTCCACTTACCGTTAGCTTTTTTACCAAAAAAAGTAAGACCAGAGCTAAGGGTATTTCAAACGCTATTATTTATGGTATTTCCATTATTTTCCTATACACCACGCTAGGTTTCCTTATCACTTGGGCCTTTGGTTCGGATGCGCTTAATGAGTTCTCTACCAACCCTTATGTAAATATTGCTTTTTTCGTTTTGCTGGTTGTTTTCGCTATTAGCTTCTTTGGAGCTTTCGAAATCACCTTGCCTTCATCTTGGATTAATAAATCAGATCAGGCATCAGACAAAGGTGGAATTCTAGGAATATTCTTTATGGCCTCTACCTTGGCCTTAGTATCCTTTAGTTGTACCGGGCCTATCATTGGTACATTATTATTCGAAGCAGCTACCGGAGGTGTGCAAGGCCCACTCATCGGGATGTTTGGATTCTCACTGGCATTGGCCTTGCCATTTGCACTTTTTGCCGCTTTTCCTGGTTGGTTAAATTCTATGCCAAAAAGTGGTGGTTGGTTAAACTCGGTAAAGGTTGTATTAGGGTTTTTGGAGTTGGCCTTTGCATTCAAATTTTTGAGCAATGCAGATCTTGTATGGGATGCGGGCTGGTTGTTGCGCGAGCATTTTATCGCCATTTGGATTGCCATATTTATACTCCTTACAGCGTATTTGCTAGGCATGTTCAGAATGCCGCACGATAGCCCTTCAGACAAGGTTTCCGTATTTAAGTTGTTAATGTCAGTACTCACCTTGTATTTTGTAATATATCTGATTCCGGGTATGTGGGGCGCTCCGCTTAAAATGATTAGTGCATTTCCACCTCCACTCAGCTACGCAGAGTCACCCTATGGTGTAGGTAATAGCGCAGGAGCTGTGATTACAACAAGTGCTGAACCAATACCCGAAGGGGCATCGCCCGACCATTGTCCGCACAGGCTTAATTGTTTTGAAGATTTTGAAGATGGACTGGCTTATGCCAAAAAAGTGAATAAACCTATCTTAATTGACTTTACCGGAAAGGCTTGCGTAAACTGTAGAAAAATGGAAGCCAATGTATGGAGTGATCCTAGAGTCTTAAAAATATTGAGAGAGGATGTGGTACTTGTTTCACTTTATGTAGATATCGCTACCAAGTTGCCAGAAGATGAGCAGTATGTATCTGAAGTTACGGGTAAAAAAATCAAGACTATTGGGAATAAATGGAGTGAATTCCAGATTAAATATTTTGAAAACAATAGTCAGCCGCAGTATATTTTGCTTGACCATGATTCTATGGTGCCATTAAATGGAACTACAGCTTATGATCCTGACATAGAGTTTTATTTAAATTGGTTGGAAGAAGGCTTAGCCATCTTTCATGAGAAGTAAAATGACGAAAAAGGAAAAGGCGATTTTTGTTCAAGAAAAACTAGAAGAGCTTTTTCCGGAAGTTCCCATTCCATTGGACCATAAAGATCCGTATACCTTGCTGATAGCCGTTTTGCTATCGGCACAGTGTACGGATGCTCGGGTAAATACTATTACACCTATACTTTTTGCCAAGGCTGACAATCCATATGATATGCTCAAGCTAACGCAAGAGCAAATTAAGGAGATAATAAGACCTTGTGGACTTAGCCCCATGAAATCCAAAGGGATTTATGGTTTGTCAAAAATTTTGGTAGAAAAATATAATGGTCAGGTTCCAGCCGATTTTAAAGCCTTAGAAAGCTTTCCGGCTGTAGGTCATAAAACGGCCTCTGTGGTGATGAGTCAAGCTTTTGGAATCCCTGCCTTTCCGGTAGATACACATATCCATAGACTTATGTACAGATGGGGGCTGAGTGATGGAAGCTCGGTAGTGCAAACGGAAAAAGATGCCAAAAGACTTTTTCCAAAAGAGCTATGGAATAAGCTTCATTTGCAAATAATCTATTATGCCCGCGCCTATTCTCCGGCTCGTGGATGGGATATAGAAAAGGATGTGATTTCTCGAAAAATCGGTAGAAAGAGTCTATTGAAAAAAGAGTTTAAAAATCTAAACCTAGACTAAAGGTAAACTCAGAGGGTAATTGAATTGCATCTTCTATAGGCCAAGCCCAATCGAAGCGCAAGTAGTAGCCAAAAAGTCGTGTGCGTAAGCCAAAGCCGTAGCTGCCTACAAAGGGATCTTTTTGGCTGTCTATTATCACCTTTGAGCTTCCACCTTGTGCGCCAAAGGGCACCACTCGGGTATTGATAGCGTTTTCGTCACTATATGGCGATACACCGTTCCAGGCGGTTCCGATATCCCCAAATCCTATGACCATAAAGTTTTTGATAAAGTCACTCTTAATAGGAGCTTTAGACAAATAGCTGAAAATAGGCCAGCGCAGTTCACTGTTGATTACTACAAAACTGTTTCCGTTACGCACATTTTGGTAAAAACCACGCATATTGGTAACCAATGTTTGGAAAATATAATTTTCATCGGCCATGGGCGTGGTAGGATTTACATCAGGAGAAAAGGAGTTGTCTACCCCACCCATTATATAAATCAGTTTTTCGGGACCAAAAGATGTACCTACGGCAAAGCGGTTGGCCCACACCATGTTTTTGTGAATAACCGTGTAATTTCTAAGGTCAACCCCTGCTGTATGTAGCCCAGAAGGAGAGGAGTTTAAATTGCGATAGTATTCGGTAAATATTTTATACCTCAATCCCGAATATAAATTCACGCCAATCTTTCGTGTATTGTCATACACAAAGGCTAATCGTAGCGTAGCAAAATCACGATTTATATCAGGGAAAGCCAAAGAAATACTCTCTCTACTAAGTTGTATTCTTTCATCATGGCGATAGCCAATACTTCCTCTTACAGATGTAACGGGAGTAAAAGGGTAGGAAAGTTTTACGGCAACTTCATTGGTTAAATACCGCTGGTAGTTGAAGTAGGAAAGAAGGTCTACCCGGCTGCGCCTTGCATAGATATAACTCTTGTCCAGCCTTTTCTTATCATCAGTAACAGCAATTAAAAACTCTGAGTTGGGAAATATGGCGGTTCCGGCTAATGGCTGAAAATTGGTGCTCATGGCGGCAGTAACTTTATAGTCATGCATCAAGTCAAATACGCCAAGTTTGATTTTCATATTAAACCCCGAGTTGAGCAAATCACTACTTACTCTTCCGGTAAAGGGCTGATATTGTGGGTTTTCAAATATGTTGTCAAATCCAATAGTGAGTTCATCTTTATACAGAGAAAGGAAGTAATTCCGTTTTGGAGGAATCTCTACAGTATCAGTTCCTTCTACTGTAACTGTGGGCACAGGTGCTGGTAGCAGCTTTATTACCTTGGGCTCCTGTGGCGCTTGGTTTTTTTCAGGTTTTTTGCTGTTCGATTCCCTATCAAATTTGTAGTCTTCAATGTTTATTTCAAACTCGCTAAGATTTACCCCTGGGTAGTATAAAGGGTTGACCGATTCTGTGAGCCTATTTGCAATTTCTACTTGACGAACCGGTGTTTCGGGAGTATTGGCCGGAAGCTTGGATTGGCTGTTTCCTTTTACAGGAGTAAAAATCAAATCTTCGGGATTGACATGCGGAGTTTCAAAAATTTTAAAGCGCTTTTTGTGAAGGGTCAGCAATAAATCTTTGTCAGTGTGCGCGTCATAGGCATGGTCAATAATACTCCGCTCGTTCTTGAGCATTTCAAATTCTCTAAAGCTATACTCGTAATGTGTGGTAGTATCTACAAAGGCTATGGAGCTATCTATTTTAATAAGGTTTCTATTCAGGATGTCTCCACGGCTGGATAAGAAACTCAGATATCCCGGCTCATACTCCATAGGTTTTAGCTCACTCACTCCGGGCGAATTAGTAAGTTGCCAAATATAGCTGGTATCCATGCGGGGTTCTTTAGCTTCCATGGCAAAAATGTCCATTCGCTTATTTACAAATTCAAACGTTTCATCTCCTTTCACCACTTGATTGCTAGGGCGGTTTGAGCTAAAAACTACACGTTTGTCATTTTGTATCCAGGTGGGATTGAAGTCGGCATAGGTATCCTTGGTAAGCTGTGTGATTTTGGTATTTAGGATGGTATAAATAAAAATATCCGATTGCCCGTCTTTATTGGCCGAAAGCACAAACTGTTTTCCATCTTTTGAATATTCAAAAGAGTTGATTTTATCAAACTGAAAGAAACTCTTCTTCTCCCATTTCTTTTTTTCACGATCGTAAAAATTGAGATAGATAAAACCTTTCTCCTCGGTAATCATGGCCAATATTTTTCCATTGGGATGCCAGGTAATTAGCGGAAAGGAATAATCAACATTTTGCGAAATGCGATACCCGTCTGTTTTAATGCGTTTCTTTTTGCCCTTTTCTGTATCGTAGATATACACCTTGTATCTCGAAAACTTTTGACAAACAAAGGACATATAACGGCCATCGGGCGCAGTAGCCATCCGGGTAATTACATAATCTTTTGGGGCCTTTATTAGTGGCTTTTCTACAAATGTAACGGGCATAGAAGTTTCACCGTATTTATCGTCAAGATAGGCATGCCAGCCCGTTAGTATGGCGTCCATATCTTTGCCAAGAATGTATAAAAAGCCACTTTCAACATTGCGATTTACAATGGCCATATACACCACATTCTTTATCATTTTTTGCCCATAGATGTCTGCCAGGTAGGTCCAAATAGAATGTCCTGCAAAACGCGCATCCTCACCATACAGGGCGTTTATGTTTTTATACTTACCAGATAAATAGGCGTCTCTTACGCGCACGTCATACTCTACAATATTAGGTTTGCCTATATAAGATATTAAGCCCTCGGTATACCATTCGGGCAAATTGAGCAAAGCAGAATTTCGGATGGATTGTGTGAACGAACCGTAAGCCATATTGCTCAGCACCACTTCCACGATGCCCGATCGCAACTCAGATTCCAGCTGAACGTAGTCACCATTAAAATGAACAAATAAGCGGCTACCACTCATTCTTGTAACACCTGATGAACTGTAGTCCTCCTCGGTGCTTGAGTTTACATTGCTTTGTTTTAAATCGGAAAGATTGTTGAAAACCAAAATCTGAACACGCTCATCAAGGGGAGCATCCAGTAGGTTTTCTATACGGGCCAATTGTGTTCCGGCCATCTGAGCCACCTGGGCGGCTAGCTCATCATTACGAGTATAAAAATATACGTCATAGCGCTCAAAGCGGTAATACACCCAATCAAACTGATTGTATTGAACTCTGTTTTTCCCATACTCTTGCCTTATACCATAAAAAAACTGGCCGCTTATGTCCTGCGAAATCAGGAGCAAAAAACAGCTAATAATAACCAAGCGATATAAAGAGTAGTACTTCGCCAAAAGCGAGAAATATTTTATTTGTGAACCGCAATAATAATGCGGCTTTTCATTTAACTAATTGATGCTCATATTATTTTGCAGGCATCCATTATTACGCCCGAATATACACATTATAGCAGCAAAAAATGTGGAGTAATCTTGCTTTAAGAGACAAAGAAAAAACGCTGAGTTGCCTACCTGTAGAAGGAAATCATTGGTAAAAAAGATAGCTGCCTATTTGCTAGCCAATAAGCTTATCATTTTTTGTTCTATCTCTTCAGAGTCCCATTTGTCAGCTAAGCCATCTATCATCATCACCTCTTCCATTATTTTATCTTGACGTTGGCCTTCTTTCAATGCCTCGCTGTAGCGTATGTGGCTGAATGTTACCATGGAGTATAAAGGCATCCACTTATCAGGATGCCTGGCGGCAAAGCGGGCTTCAATTTTTTTGCGCAATAGGAATTCAGGATTCCCCGTAAGGTCGCGCATTTCCACAAAATTGCGCATGGCCAAATCTGCAATGGCATCGGCATCGGGCTTGCGCTGTTGCTCAAAATCTTTTAATAGAGATTCCCAGTCATCACCATGCTTAGCCATCATTTCGGCCATCACCGTACAATCTTCAAAACCGCTGTTCATGCCCTGTCCGTAAAATGGAACTATGGCGTGAGAGGCATCTCCCAGTATAGCCACTTTACCATCTTTTGACCATGGAAAACAACGGATGATTACCAATGAAGAAACCGGATTTTCTACCCACTCTTTATCAAAATGAGGCATCAGATTTAAAGCATCTGAAAAATGGGTTTCAAAAAATTTACGGGCTGAGGCTAAGTTTGGAATGTTCTCAAAAGAGTACTCTCCCTCATGTGCTAAAAATAGAGTGCAGGTAAAAGTCCCATCGGGATTAGGCAAAGCTATGAGCATAAAATTGCCTCGCGGCCAAATATGCAATGCCTCGCGCTCCATTTTATGGCTCCCATCGGCATTGGCCGGAATGCTAAGCTCTTTGTAGCCGTGCTCAATAAAGTGCTGCGAATAATTATATCGGTCGTTTTTTATCAAAGCAGTTCTTATGGCGCTAAAAGCACCATCCGTACCAAATACCAAATCCGATTCAATTTCCTTTATTTTTTCTGTTTCTTCAGAAAAGAAAGTAGCTGAAGGTGCCGAGGTGTTTACATCTTCACACCTTTGGTTAAAAAAGATTTGAACGTTTTCGTGTTTTTCGGCCTCACGCATTAGCAAGGCATTTAGCCCTCCGCGCGATACTGAGTAAATGGCTTCATTTTCTTTGCCATAAGGCTGAAAACTCAGTGCGCCATCTGTGGCATGCATCACCCTGCGATACATGGGGATTGCCATTTTTCGTACCTCTTCGCTTATACCCACGCCATCCAAGGCTTTCCAGCCTCTATTGCTCAAAGCCAAGTTGATACTTCTGCCGCCATCTATTAGCGTGGTACGCATATCTGGCCTACGCTCGTACACTTCTACCTGATGACCTTTTTTGCCAAAATAGGCCGCTAGTAGTGAACCCACTAATCCGGCTCCTGCAATTGTTATTTTTTTCTTTTCCATCAGTTAAGGTTCTTTAAGCTTTGTTCTAATATTTTTCCAAAACGGTACACATCTTCGTAATTATTGTACATGGGCACCGGTGCCATACGAATTACATCTGGCTCGCGCCAATCGGCAATTACACCTTCCTTCGAAATCGCATCAAATACCTTGCGGCCCACACCCGGAACAATGATAGACAATTGTGCGCCTCTTTTTTCAGGGTCTTTTGGGGTTAAAATTTTAAGATCAGCACCTGTGCTCTTTTTTACTTCCGCTACTACAAATTCTAAATAAGCGGTAAGGCCAATGCTTTTTTGGCGCAGCCTTTCCATTCCGGCTTTTTCAAATAATTCTAAACTGGCCAACAGTGGTGTCATGGCAAATACTGGTGCATTGCTCAATTGCCAGGCTTCGGCCGTAGGAATTGGAATAAAATCATCGGGCATCTTAAAGCGGGTCGCCTTATCGTGACCCCACCAACCTTCAAATCGTGGAATATCGGTTTGTCCTAAATGGCGCTCGTGTACAAATACACCGCTAACTCCACCTGGGCCACTATTCAAATACTTGTAACCACACCAAGCGGCAAAATCTACGCCCCAGTCATGCAATTGCAAAGGCACATTTCCAGCAGCGTGGGCCAAATCCCAACCTACCATGATGCCTGCTTCGCGCCCTTTTTGGGTAATGGTTTTCATGTCAAAAAACTGACCTGTGTAATAATTCATTCCGCCCAGCATTACCAAAGCTAGTTCATCCTTATGTTCTTCAATGGCTGCCAATACACGTTCATCCGTTATCAATTCTGTTTCGGGGTCAGGGGCAAGTTCTATCAAATGACTTTCGTCAAAACCATGAAAACGCAATTGGCTGCGCAGGGCATATTGATCAGATGGAAAAGCTTTTCCTTCGCATAATATCTTAGTGCGTTTGCCAGCAGGGCGGTAAAAGCTCGCCATCATAAGGTGCAAGTTGGTAGTAAGGCCATTCATGGCTACTACTTCCTCTGGTTTTCCACCTACTATTTTCGCCAACTTTTCAGTAAAAAACTCATGGTAATGTAGCCATGGTCTGCGCGATTCGGTATGGCCTTCCACACCAAAAGTTGCCCAATCATCCAATTCTTCGTTTAGATATTGTCTAGCCTTTTTGGCCTGTAAGCCTAAGGAGTTACCTGTAAAATAAAGGGCTTCGCGGCCGCCATGTTGTGGGAAAACAAATTCCTCTCTTAGCTCTTTTAGCGGGTCTTTGGCATCTGCCTGCAAGGCAAATTCTTCAGAAAATTGAAAATTCATATTAGCGCTTTTGGTATGAATGAATACAGCTTTGCGAAATTAAGGATTGCTGCGAGCTATGAAAGTTGAAATGCAAAAAGGGTGGGGATAGGTTAAAAGCTGAATAACTAAACTCTTCTGTTAAAACCATTATTTTGATTTGGCAAGTGTTGATTAACGATTATTGGTACTAGCCTTATGGTTAATTCTATATGATATTAAAACCAAAAAAACAGCGACCAATGCGCCTAGGGTTATCCAGAGAATTGGAAGCTTTTGTGAGCTTTTTATTGCGAGTCTCTCCTTTTTCCGAGTAAGCATAAACTCTGGAATCCAATTTGGCTTGAAATAGAACTTCTCAGCATCCGATGGACTAAAGGCAATCAAGCCTGACCGAAATAACAAGTTTCTGACGTTAACCTCATCATCTTCGGTGTATTTCACAAGTTCATTAGGTCCAACATAGTATGCGTTTTTTTCTTCAAGTATATCAATATGTCTTAGGATGGCATCCTCGAGCGCTATGCGATAAGCATCGTCCTTTTGAGGCGGTCTACCGTGAGTTTCTCTGTTTCGGTCTATCATTGCTCCATAGAGTTGATTTTGAATATTCATATACTTTTCGTGAGTCCAAGTCTTTGAGTTCTTTATAATCTCTCCTGAGAGCATTTGTAATGAGAAATCCGACATTAAGTTTGGATGGGAGTTTAGCACTTTAATTGTGTGAATGAATGCATCAGTATCTATACCTTTTGTTTGTTTCCGGTAGTTTGCATAGTTATTGTATCTCGCAAATAGATCACAAGTGTTCTCGTATCTAGCAGGGTTAAAAGCGAAAGATGTGAAAGAAATATTTAGTTCGTTTTGCCTCGTTGCCAAATGTCCTTTGAACCCTTCGGCTCTTCCCAGAACTATTACATTTAGGTTT
>JAUICR010000313.1 GCA_030427785.1 Bacteroidia bacterium
CTTTAGCCAAACTCAACTAACTGGTTAAAGCCACATTTAAATTACAAATCTCAGTGAACCCGGTGTAGTTGGCGATAATCATTCTAAACAATTTTCAATTACATATTGATTCACCTCAGTAGCAATTGCATGGACTAAATTTGTAATTGTTGGTTCAGTATTAATTCCTCCACGAGCTTTTAAAGAATTATCTATTTCAGGGACAATCTTATAAAGTGTTTCCTCAAAGCGTCCACTAAAATCGGTATTAAATGTTTCTTCTGTTTTAGTTTTGTCAGACATACATTCGCACACTTCATTTTGAATTTTTGATGAATAAAACTTGGAATGGGCTTCAAGGTTAAAGGCAGGAGGAATTACTGAGTAACTTATTGAATCATTTATAAGCATAATTTTAACTTCCGAGGAATCTGGAAATTCATTAACCCCAAGTTCTAGACTAATCTTCTTTGAATATTTTTTTTCGTACGGAAAAACATCAAAAAATATGTTGATTGTGTCGTTTTGAAGGTCTGAAAACTCTGATTTTTTTTGAAGTCCAAGTTTAAACATAGAAGACTCCATCATTACTAATAGGGTATCATTGTTTATTACAACTTCAATTGATTCAATATTGGAAAATAGTTCCGCTTGAAGTTCTATTCTACTTGTCAGTTTTGAAGAAAGTTGAGTTTCCTCTTTTTTGCCATTTGATGTATTAGTTATCAAAGTAGCCTTTTCAATAAAATGGTTTTTGCTATTTAATGTACAAAAAAAGCTTTGCGCAAATGATGTAAAAGAAAGACATGTTATCAATAGAGCAATAAAAGTTTTATTCATGAATTTGCACATTAATTAATACAAACTGGAGGTTAAAAAAGCCCTGCTCTAACTTATTAATAATTCATCAAATCCACCACCGCCTCCGCAAATCGAACTTTGGGTAAATAGCCTTCTTCCAGGTTTTTGGCAAAAGGAATAGGAATATCAAGACTTGCCACGCGCTTTACAGGTGCATCCAAATAATCAAAACAATTCTCACTTATCATACTTGAAATATCCGAAGCAATTCCGCCCATCATCACGTCTTCTTGTAGCACAATTACCTTTCCTGTTTTGCGCACAGATTCGTAAATAGTTTCGGTGTCAAGGGGTGATAAGGTGCGAAGATCAATTACATCGGCTGATACTTCTGGATGTTCTTTAAAATAACCCAAAGCCCAGTGAACGCCCATACCGTAAGTAATAACGGTTAGTTGATTTCCCTCGGTAACCTTAGCCGCTTTTCCTATCGGTAAATTGTAATAGCCCTCAGGCACTTCACCGTACACGCTGCGGTATAAGGCTTTGTGCTCAAAAAACATAACAGGATTTGGTTCCTCTATAGCAGCAATCATTAATCCTTTAGCATCTTCAGGAAAAGCGGGGTAAACCACTTTGAGTCCTGCTGTATGGGTAAACCATGCCTCATTGCTCTGCGAGTGAAATGGTCCTGCACCTACTCCGGCACCCGTTGGCATACGTATTACTACATCGGCCTTTTGTCCCCAGCGCCAATGAATTTTAGCCAGATTATTTATAATTTGATTAAAACCTTCGGTCACAAAATCAGCAAACTGCATTTCCATAATGGCCTTATAGCCCCCAATGGATAAACCTAATGCCGAGCCCACTATAGCCGATTCGCAGAGGGGTGTATTGCGCACACGCTCTTTTCCAAATTCCTTAACAAAGCCATCTGTCACTTTAAATACGCCTCCATATTCAGCAATATCCTGCCCCATAATCACGAGGTTCTTGTGCTTCTGCATGGCTTCCCACAATCCTTCTCTAATGGCATCTACCATGCGTAGTTCCTTCTTTTGAGAGCCCAGAGCTATTTCTTGTACGGTAGTTTCAGCAAAAAGATCTTTCTTTTCATCATCAGCAAAAAATGTCACATCAGGTGCTGCCATAGCTTTTTCGAAAGCAGCGTCTATCTCGGCTTTTATATCTTTCTGAAACTGCTCGTTGTCTTCAGGAGATAAAATTCCGTTTTCCAATAAAAATGTGCGGTAGTTATCTATCGGATCCTTCTTAGCCCATTTGTCCTGCAATCCTTCGGGGTAATACTTTGTTCCGCTAGCCTCTTCGTGCCCTCGCATCCTAAAGGTGTTGCACTCCAAAATAAATGGTTCGGGATTTTCTCTAATCTGGGTGGCTATTTCTGTAACGGCATTGTGCACTTCAAGCACATTATTACCATCTACACTTTTGGCTTTTATACCGTACCCTATGGCTTTATAAATAAAGCTCTTAAACTTAAACTGCTCGCTTGAAGGGGTAGAAAGTCCCCATTGGTTATTTTCAATTAAGAATATTACTGGCAAACCCCAAACAGCAGCCACATTTATAGCCTCATGAAAATCTCCTTGACTTGCTCCACCGTCACCGGTAATTACCAAAGTTGCTTTCTTCTCGCCCGAAAGTAATCCGGCTAGGGCTATACCATCCGCTATTCCCATTTGAGGGCCCAAGTGCGAAATCATTCCACATATTTTGTGCTCATTACTGCCAAAGTGAAAAGAGCGATCTCTACCCTTTGTGTACCCGTCCATTTTACCCTGAAATTGAGCAAACAAGTTATACAACGGAATCCCTCTGCTGGTAAATATTCCCAAGTTGCGGTGCA
>JAUICR010000079.1 GCA_030427785.1 Bacteroidia bacterium
GGGGTGGTATGCTTAACGGGCTACTTACCTTGCGCGGTGCTTGGGACAAAGTGCGTGAAAGTGCCGTATTAAAATTCTTTGTAGTAGCTATCACTTGCTATGGTATGGCTACACTCGAAGGGCCTTTACTAAGTCTTAAGAGCATCAATGCTATTGCGCATTATACTGACTGGATTCCTGCTCACGTACACGTAGGTACCTTAGGCTGGAACGGCTTTATGATTTTTGGTATCGTGTATTGGTTGATGCCTAGATTTTACCGTACCAGTTTGTATTCAGAAAAACTGGCAAACACCCACTTTTGGATAGGTACTTTAGGAATTATTTTCTGGGCTTTGCCAATGTACGTGGCTGGTTTTACCCAAAGCTTGATGTGGAAAGAATTTAACCCAGACGGCACATTAGTGTACGGAAACTTCCTAGAAACTGTAACACAAATAATCCCGATGTACGCCTTGCGCTCATTAGGAGGACTCCTATATATTATAGGTATGCTGCTTATGTGTTTTAACGTAATACGCACAGCAAGAAGTGGAAAATTTGTTGCCGAAGAAGAGGATAGCGCAATGCCACTTAAAAAGGTATTTAACAAACCACGAGGTGAGCACTGGCACAGATGGATTGAAAGACGCCCTATTCAGTTGATGGTATGGAGCCTTGTTGTGGTGCTTATCGGAGGTATCTTCGAAATAATCCCTACTATGATAGTAAAGTCTAATATTCCTACTATAGAAAGCGTACAACCGTACACAGCTTTGGAGCTTGAAGGAAGAGACATCTACATACGCGAAGGCTGTAATGCGTGCCATAGTCAAATGATTAGGCCATTCAGATCGGAAACGGCCAGATATGGCGAGTACTCTAAAGCTGGAGAGTTTGTATACGACCATCCGCACTTGTGGGGTAGTAAGCGTACAGGTCCGGATATTCATAGAATTGGTCAGAAGTATTCCCATAGTTGGCATTACAACCACATGCTCGACCCTGCTAGTATGAGCCCAGGATCTATAATGCCGCGCTACCCTTGGTTATTCACCAATAGCCTTGACACTGAGTACACTCAGCAAAAATTGAACGTAATGGTAAAATTGGGTGTTCCTTACTCTCAAGAGTATATTGATAATTGGGAAACTTATTTGAACCAACAGTCAGAGGAAATCACAAAAGATTTGAAGGCGCAATTGGATGATATAGATGTGCGCAGCACAGATGAAATTATTGCATTAATTGCTTACCTACAACGATTGGGTACTGATATCAAAATTGACAAATAAAAAGCCATGCTAAAGTTTATAAAACATCACATGGAAACCATTACGGGGATAGAGATTTACCCCATATTGTCCTTCTTGATATTCTTTGCTGTATTTTCTATCGCTTTGATTTACGTCATTTTTGCGGACAAAAAAACCATGGACGAAAGAAGCCAAATTCCACTAAATACTAACGATACAAGCCTCACAGATCATGAAAAATAAAAATCTGTATTTCGTACTCTTTTTAATCTTACTATTAATTACTGTAAGCCTGGGTGTATTTGACCGTGACCAGATTACGGATGTTTTCACCAAAGGTGAGAACTGGATGTACCTGTTTATTTTTATTATGCTGGCCCTTACCTACGGAGCAATTTCACAAGCAAGTAATGCTATTAAGTTTTACGTTGCCAAAAAGGAAGGAAGAGAAATTGCAGAAGAGGAGGAAGCTTTAGACTCATGGTTTAGCAAAGTGTGGCAAAAACTACAAGACTCTAAACCGATAGAAGAAGAAAGTGAAATAGAACTTGACCATGATTATGACGGTATCAAGGAACTAGACAATAATCTCCCACCATGGTGGTTATATGGTTTCTATCTTTCTATAGTTTTTGCTGTTATTTATTTAGGGCGTTACGAAGTATTCCAAACGGCTCCTTCGCAGATAGAAGAATATGAAATAGCCATGGCTGAAGGAGAAAAACAAAGAGCCGAGTATTTACTTACTGCAGCCGATTTGGTAGACGAAAATTCTGTAGAGCTAATTACTGAAGAAAGTAAGCTACAAGAAGGTGCCAAAATATATGCTACAAGTTGTGCTGTATGCCACGCGGCCGATGGTGGAGGTACTGTAGGACCAAATCTGGTAGATGAATATTGGATACACGGTGGAGATATTAAAGACGTATTTGCGACAATAAAATATGGTGTACCCGATAAAGGAATGATTCCTTGGCAAGACCAATTGAGCCCAGCCAAAATGCAAGCGGTTGCCTCATATATATTAAGTCTCCAAGGCACTACTCCGGCTGCTCCTAAAGAGCCTCAAGGAGATAAGTACGTACCTTAAACTAAGCCATAAACCAACTATTAATTTGACCGCAAAAAGAATTTAGCGCAACTAATTTTTATACTTAAATAATGGGCGTTCACATTACCAATCCGAACTTTAGAGATTCAATCGGAACTATAAACGAGGACGGTAAGCGTAATTTTATTTACCCACGCAAACCAAAAGGTAAATACACGAATTACAGGGTTATTACTAGCTACGTTTTACTAGCTATCCTCATTGGTTTACCCTTTATTTATGTAGATGGTCAACCTTTCTTTCTATTAAATATTCTGGAAAGACGTTTCATTATTTTCGGTCAAATTTTTTGGCCTGCTGACTTTTTTCTGGCCGTATTGGCCATGCTTATAGGTGTCCTTTTTATAGCCGTGTTTACGGTAGCCTATGGCCGGTTGTTTTGTGGCTGGATCTGTCCGCAAACTATTTTTATGGAACATGTTTTTCGTAGAATAGAATATTGGATAGAGGGCGATAGAAACCAGCAAATGCGCCTTGCGCGTATGAATTGGAATGCTGAAAAAATAAGGAAGCGAGGTTTCAAAGCGGCCTTGTTCTTTGCCATCAGTTTTGCCATCTCCAACGTGTTTATGATGTACTTGGTAGGCCAACGTGAGTGGTGGAAAATTGTTACCGACAATCCTCTAAACCATTTATCAGGTCTTGCTACCATATTGATTTTTAGTGGTGTATTTTACTTTGTTTTTGCTTGGTTTAGAGAGCAGGTGTGCATTATGGTGTGCCCCTATGGCAGATTGCAATCTGTATTGCTAGATAGAAACTCAGTAGTAATAGCCTATGATTATGTGCGTGGCGAGGTAAGAGCCCGGTTTAACAAAAAGGAAAATAGAGAAGAACTAGGGCAAGGCGATTGTATAGATTGCAATCAATGTGTAGAGGTATGCCCTACCGGTATTGATATTAGGAATGGTACACAACTGGAGTGTATAAACTGTACGGCATGCATGGACGCTTGTGATACAGTAATGGACAAGATTAACAAACCGCGTGGCCTGATTAGGTACGACAGCGAAAACAATATTGCCAATAAGGAAAAGAAAATCATTACGGCTCGTGTAATAGCCTATTCGGCTATTTTGGTAGTACTGATGTTTAGCTTCGGGTTTCTATTAGCTAGCCGTACAGATGTAGAAGCCTTAATTTTTAGAGTTCCGGGACAGACCTATCAAAAGGTGGATGATAATACGTTTAGTAATTTATACAATTTCAAAATGCTAAATAAAACCACCAAAAATGTAGCATTGGAATTGGAGTTGCTTGAACCCAAAGGCACCATTAAGATGATTGGCACTGACACTATACGTATAAAGGAAAGTACACACGCAGAAGGCACCATGATTATCTACCTTGATAAAGAATTCCTCAGTTCGTCTACCACCAAAGTAAAAATTGGAGTATTTGAAAATGGCGAGCTTATTGAGACAGTAAAGTCTAGCTTTACAGGACCATTAGTAAGAAAGTAAACAAGGCTTAACAATATGAAAAAGATAAAATGGAACTGGGGAACCGGTATTGCAATAACCTTGATATTATTTATTGGGCTTATGGCTTCCTTTGTATACAAAGCCACACAGCAAAATTTTGACTTAGTTAGCGAAACGTATTATGAAGATGAGCTAAAGTTTGAAGAAATAATCCAACAGAAAAGAAATGCAAAGGGTCTTGGAGAGAGGGCTATTCTTGAATCTGATGACAACCAACTAATCCTTAAACTCCCTAGTGCACTTCAAGGAAAATCCAAGTCTGTAAATGTGCATCTGTACTGCGAACAAGACGCAAAAAAGGATTTGCATTTTACCCTATCTGATGTAAGTTCCACCGAAATTCCATTAAGTCATCCAGGTGAGGGTACCGGCCGATGGATTGCCAAAACCACTCTGGTGTGTGAGGGCGTTACTTATTACTTCGACCCAAAAATTACGCTCTGATGCTTTGGACGGCCATGATACTAGGTCTTGTATCATCGCTGCATTGCGTGGGTATGTGCGGCCCGCTGCAGGCCGTAGTTATGGGTAGCTTTGGTAGCAATAATAGCTGGAAAGAAATAGCATCCTATCACTTATCTCGAGTGTTTACCTACGGTATCCTAGGGCTTATGGCAGGTGTTTTTGGCAAAGCCTTCGGGCTAGACTCATGGCAGCAGCAGTCATCCATTCTTAGTGGCCTGTTTCTATTATTAGCCTTGATTTTTTTCTACCTTCTTAAGTTTGATAAATCATTGCTCAAATTACTCTCACCTATAATGAGTAAAATAAGGCTGGGGTTACAAAAAAATAAAACCACCCGATTCACCTTTTTTATGGGTAGTGGTGCACTCAATGGAATTTTACCCTGCGGCATGGTGTACTTCGCTTTGTTTGCCGCCATAGGCACAGGCCAAGTATGGCAAAGCGGGCTTTATATGCTGGTGTTTGGCCTAGGCACCATCCCACTTTTATTTGTTACTAATAAAGGCAGCCTTGCCCTTATCGGAAAAAAATCATCTCTTATTCAAAAAGGTACTCCCTGGCTGGTTCTAGTCATGGCAGTTTTACTCATCCTGCGAGGTATGAATTTAGGAATACCATACTTGTCTCCAGCCGCATCACCACAGGGTCCTTCCACCGAAATCTGCGAATAGATATTTATGCTTTATATGCCCACCAATATTTTAAATAATTAAAGGACAATTTTGTCCTAATATGACATTTATCATATTCTTGCCTCATTAGCACCTATACATTTGCCCCATATATAAATCACATATCCTATGAAGAGATTAAACAAATTCTTGTATTTAATAATTGGTTTTGGCCTGGCGGCTTGCGGAAATTCTTCAACCCCTGTAGAAGGAGGTGTAAACCCTCAAAGCTCCTCTCCTGAACCAAAAGAAGAAGTAGTAGCAGAACCAGCGGGAGACCCGATGGAGAACAAAGGTATCGGGCCCGTAAAAGAGCTTGCACTGGGAGACATCGATCCGGCCATGGCAGAAGAAGGTAAAACTATTTTTACTACACTATGCTCTGCTTGCCACAAGCCCGATAAAAAATACATCGGACCATCTCCAAAAGATATCCTCGATCGTAGAACTCCTGAGTGGGTAATGAATATGATCATCAACCCAACAGAAATGTTGGCTCATGATCCTATCGCAAAACAACTTTTGGCAGATGCTAATGGCGCTATTATGGCCGACCAAAATGTGAGCGAGGAAGATGCCCGCAAAATTTTAGAATACTTCAGAACACTGTAAACAATCAAATATCATGAATACAACAAAAAAAATAATAATGATGCTAGCCCTTGCCTTTGGCTTGGCTAGTTGTGGTGGAGATGCTACACAAAGTAGTAGCTCTAAAAAAGGTGCCATGGCATCTACCAATGCAGCTGAGGCTGTATATGTTGCCCCAGGCGAACACGATGAGTTTTACTCTTTTATGTCTGGTGGATTTAGTGGTCAGCTTAGTGTGTATGGTCTTCCTTCTGGTAGATTATTAAAAGTAATTCCTGTATTCTCTGTAGACGGAGAGAAAGGATATGGCTTTAACGAAGAAACTAAGCCATTACTTGAAACTAGCTATGGTTTTGTGCCATGGGATGATGCTCACCACCCTGAGTTATCTCAAACTGACGGTGTGCCTGATGGAAGGTATATCTTTATCAATGGTAACAATACCCCTCGTATTGCTCGTATTGATTTAACTACTTTCGAAACCGCTGAAATCATTGAGATTCCAAACTCTGGTGGTAACCACAGTTCTCCATTCATTACCGAAAACAGTGAGTACGTAGTAGCAGGAACACGTTTTAGTGTGCCAATTCCACAAGCTGATGTGGCTATTAGCAGCTATAAAGACAACTTCAAAGGAGCCTTATCTTTTGTATCTATTGATCCAGACCACGGTCATATGGAAGTGGCGTTTCAGGTTTTACTACCTGGTTTTGATTATGATTTGGCTCATGCCGGTAAAGGCAAGTCACACGGATGGATGTTCTTTACTAGCTACAATACCGAAGAAAGTCATACACTTAAGGAGGTAAATGCTAGCCAAAATGACAAGGATTATATAGCAGCCATCAACTGGAAAAAAGCTGAGGAATACCTTGCTGCCGGAAAAGGAAAAGATATGCCAGCTGATTTCCTTATAAATCGTTATGACGAAAAAACACACATGGCAACTTCTCATAAGAGAAACTCTGTGAAGGTATTGTTACCAGAAGATTGTCCTGGACTTATTTACTACCTACCCACTCCTAAGTCTCCTCACGGTGTGGATGTAGACCCTACTGGTAGCTACATAGTAGGTAATGGTAAATTGAATGCTAACCTTACAGTACACAGCTTTGACAAGATGATTAAAGCTATCGAGAACGAATCTTTTGCTGGAAATGTAGAAGGTATTCCAGTATTGAACTTTGAAGATGTAGTAGAAGCAACTGTAGAAAGTGGCGGCTTAGGACCATTGCACACTGAATTTGATGGAAAAGGAAATGCTTATACCACCTTCTTTATCTCTAGTGAAGTTGTTAAGTGGAGCTTAGAAACTTTCCAAGTATTAGATCGTATCCCTACTTATTATTCTGTAGGTCACCTTATGATTCCTGGTGGAGACTCTAAGAAACCTTGGGGTAAATATTTGGTAGCTCTTAATAAGATTACCAAAGACCGCTACTTACCTACTGGTCCTGAATTAGCACACTCTGCACAGCTGTATGATATCAGCGGTGATAAAATGAAATTGTTGCTTGATTTCCCAACCATTGGTGAGCCACACTATGCACAGGCAATTCATGCTGATGTAGTAAAAGGTAATTCTAAGAAGATTTACTCTTTGGAAGAAAACGAGCATCCTTATGTTACCAAAACAGAGGCTGACTCTCGTGTGGAACGCGAAGGAAACCAAGTGCATATTTACATGACGGCTATTCGTAGTCACTTAGCTCCTGATAACATTGAAGGTATTCAGGTAGGAGACGAAGTTTACTTCCACGTGACTAACCTTGAGCAGGATTGGGATGTACCACACGGACTAAGTGTAATGGGTGCTCAAAATGCTGAGCTGCTTATTATGCCTGGACAAACAGAAACCTTGAAATGGGTACCTACTAAATCAGGTGTATTCCCATTCTATTGTACTGACTTCTGTTCTGCACTACACCAAGAGATGCAGGGGTATATTAGAGTTTCTCCTAAAGGAACCAACACCCCTATCCTTTCTACGGTAGGCGAATAAGCGAGCAGTCTTAATAATAAATTCTATTAGCGGAGGCAATTGCCTCCGCTAATTATAAATACCTCAACATGAAATCTTCAGCACGGTGGCTAACCATACTAGCCGTAGGACTCCTATGTATGCTGTTTTTCTACCCTTTGTGGCGCATCACACTAGAAGCTCCACAATATCCCGAAGGCGTAACGATGTACATCTGGATTAATCAGATTACCGGTGACTCTCCTGGAACACTTCAAAACATCAATATTCTAAATCACTATGTAGGGATGAAGTATATTGAGCCCGATAGTATTCCTGAACTTACCTACTTCCCATACATAGTAGCTGCCCTCGGACTTTTTGGACTGCTTGCAGCCTTTATAAACAAACCTAAAGTGTACCTTTTTTGGGCCATTACTTTCTTAACGCTTGCTGCTGCTGGTATTTTCGATTTCTATTTATGGGAATACGATTATGGCCACAACCTAAGTGATACTGCCCCAATAAAAGTACCCGGACAAGCCTACCAGCCACCACTTATTGGTAGCAAAATGCTCTTGAATTTTAATGCAATCTCATACCCAGCCACAGGGGGAATTGCAATGGGCATTGGCTTATTCCTATCATTTGTAAGTTATTTTATTAGTAAACGCTTTTCAAAAAAAAGCACTTAAAAATTTAAAGATTATGAAAGTCCTACCACTTTTCGGAATCCTTTTCGCTCTATTGATTACCAGTTGTACGCCTAGCTCTAAACCAATAAATTATGGTACAGATGCATGCGACTATTGCCGAATGACCATAGTAGACGAACGCTACGGAAATCAGCTTGTTTCTACTACAGGCAAGGTGTTCAACTTTGACGCTATTGAATGTCAGGTAAACTTTAGAAAGGAAAACACAGAGACCCAATGGGCTCTGGAATTAGTAACTGACTATACCAATCCCAAGATTCTGGTTCCTACCGATCAGCTTGTGATTATACATAGTAAACAAATGCCCAGCCCTATGGGTATGTACCTCACTGCAATGCCAAAAGACGCGCCAGAACTGAAGGATGCAGAGGGTAAAGTCTACACCTTTCCTGAACTGATGGAAGGGTTTGACGAGCTGCCCCAACTATGAGCAGATATGTGGTTATTTATGTCATAGTATTGGGATGGATTGTGACCGCCCAAGCGCGCGAGCTGGAGGTAGGAAGTCAGCGGGCGGTCACTTCTTTAAAAGAGGCTCTTAAAATAGCCCAAGATGGCGACATCCTTTGTGTAGATCCTGGCACTTACACTCCCGATACGGTCCTCATTATTGATAAATCAATAAAGTTATACGCCCAAGGCGAAGTACATATCAAAGCTGCTGAAGGCCAAGGTATATTCGAAATAAGAGCAGACTCAGTGAGTATTGTGGGCTTTCACTTAAGTGATGTAGGCCGTAGTTATATCAAAGATTTATCTGCCATTTGGGTAGATTATTCCAAGCACTTTGAAATAAGTCATAACAAAATCCTGAATTGCTTCTTTGGGGTATTTTGTACTAAATCCAGCAATGGAATTATTCGTCATAATGTTGTGAAATCTAATGCTGAAGAAGAACACTCTTCTGCTAATGCTATACACCTTTGGTATTGTAAAAAAATACGGATTGAAAATAACTTAGCACAACAGCATAGAGACGGAATATATCTTGAATTTGTAGACAGCAGTGTAATACGATACAATGTAAGCACCCAAAACCTGCGTTACGGTCTGCACTTTATGTTTAGCCATAATAATGAGTACGCGTACAATGTTTTCAAAACTAATGGCTCAGGTGTAGCGGTTATGTTTAGCCGACACATTACCATGCACAAAAATCATTTTTTGAACAACTGGGGTGATGCTGCCTATGGCTTGCTGATTAAAGAAATATACGATGCTACCCTAAGCGACAACCTGTTTTATAAAAATACTACAGGCGTATTTGCCGAAGGGAGCTCAAGAGTAGCCATGAAAGACAATGTGTTTGATAGCAACGGTTGGGCTATAAAGATGCGCGGAAACTCAGCAAAAAATGAAATTAGTTACAACAGTTTTGTAGGGAATAGTTTTGACATAGCCACCGAGGCTAAAAAAGAAGAGAACCTTTATCATCACAATTATTGGGATGACTACAGCGGTTATGATTTAGACCGTGATGGGGTTGGCGATGTACCACATCGTCCTGTTAATTTATTCTCCTACTTAGTAAGCCGGGTAGATGAAAGCATACTTCTACTGCGAAGTTCCTTTGTACAGGTACTCAATATGGCCGAAAAAGTGACTCCGGCACTTACACCGGTAAGCCTAGTGGATGAGCAGCCGCTGATGCGATCTCCTCACTAAGTATCCTACAATCTTATAAATTGCAATCTTATGATTGAATTTCAAAATATTCAGAAAAAATTTGGCAAGCAGCAAGTTTTAAAATCTATCGATTTGAAACTTGAAGAACCTGCCATCTACGCCATCCTTGGTCCTAATGGATCTGGTAAAACCACCCTCATCAAAAGCTTGATGGGTATGGTAAAAATAAATGAAGGAAAAATATCTTTCAACGGAAAAACACTGGCGGGTGACGACTATCGCAAGCAAATTAGCTACTTACCACAAATTGCTAGGTTTCCTGAAAACCTAAGCGCCAACGAGTTTTTCTCACTTATAGAAAACCTGCGTGGGCCGGCTCAGCGCAAGCAGGAGGCCATCAAGTGGTTTGGGGTAGAAGAGTTTTTAGATAAGACACTTAGAAACCTATCAGGCGGAATGCGCCAAAAGATAAACCTTGTGAGCTGCCTTATGTACGATAGCCCCATAGTGGTGCTAGACGAACCCTCTATAGGACTTGACCCCGTAGCCATGATTGCACTAAAAAAATGGATCTTAGAAGAACGCGCCAAGGGCAAGCATATATTACTTTGCTCGCACCTTATGGATTTGGTACAGGAACTAGCCGATGAAGTAATTTTCTTGATGAATGGAGTGGTGCATTTTAAAGGCAATATTCAAAAACTACTTGAAGAAACCGGAGCCCACAATCTAGAGTCAGCTATCGCTCAATTTTTAATCAGTAAAAAGCCAAGTCATGCTCAAAGTATTTAAATACAGTTTTCTCGATTTGATGCGAAATCGCTGGACCCTTGGCTATTTCCTATTCTTTGCTTTTAGCACATTTGGCCTATTATACCTTAGTGGCGATAGTAGCAAGGTGGTAATAAGCACCATGAATATTATTATACTTCTAGTGCCATTAGTGAGCCTTATTTACGGCCAAATGTATCTGTACCAAGTGCGCGATTATGTTGAGATTCTCTTGGCCCAACCCATTTCGCGACAAGCCATTTTTGGCGGCTATTATTTAGCCCTGGCTTCTGCTCTTAGCATCAGCTTACTACTAGGGCTATGTATTCCTATTCTCATTGTGCAGCCCGAAGGCTTTGTAGCCAATGGCTGGCTCAGCCTACTGGCCATTTCCGCTATTCTCACTTTTGTGTTTATCGGTATTGCCTGTAACCTTGTGTTACGTTTTGATAATCGATTAAAAGGCTTTGGAGTAGGCTTGTTTGTTTGGCTGTTTCTCGCCATAATTTATGATGGGCTTATCTTGGTGGTAATGCTCTTATTTGAGAATTACCCTTTAGAAAATGCCTCTCTCATACTCACGCTTCTCAATCCTATTGACGCAGGTAGAGTGCTTCTTATTTTCCAATTAGACTACAGTGCCCTAATGGGATTTACCGGTGCCGTGTTTGCCAAGTTTTTTGGAACCTTGGTGGGCAGCGTAGTACTGACTTTTGGTTTTGGAATGTGGCTGTTTATACCGCTAATGCAATTGATGCGAAAGGCCAAGAGAAAGGATTTTTAGTTTAATAATTTCCCGGTAACAAATTTACCTCTCCTATAGGAGAGGTCGGAACTGTTTTTCACAGTTCAGGTGCTGCAGATTAAAAATTTCTGATTTGGGTGGAATCATCCAAATCAGAAATTGTTAATCCTCTCTTTCCTGGCACAGCTCAATCAGCACTCCATTAGTAGTCTTAGGGTGTAAAAAGCAAACCAGCTTATTATCTGCACCCGGTTTTGGCTCATCGCTTAGCAACTGAAAACCTTCTGCGGCTAGGCGCTTCATTTCAGCTTTTATGTCTTTTACGGCAAAAGCGATATGGTGAATGCCCTCGCCCTTTTTCTCAATAAACTTGGCAATAGGGCTATCGGGATTGGTAGCTTCCAAAAGTTCAATTTTGTTTGGACCATTTTTAAAGAAAGAAGTCTTTACGCCTTCGCGCTTTACTTCCTCTACTTTATAGTGGCTTTCGCCAAAAAGACTGGCAAACAATTGATTTGACTTTTCTAAATCTTTTACGGCTATGCCTATGTGTTCTATTTTTTCCATGTTCTTAGTTTGTTTATCTATTCAAACTTCGAATAGTTTTTATTCCAGTATTTTTCTATAAAATCCCACTTATCTGAATTTTGATGGATGTATTTGGTAAAAGATAAACTTTCTATCAAAATATTGTTTTCTTCAGTGCTGTCTGTGATTTTATATGCTTTGATACTTTGTGGATTTTCTTCGATTTCAAAATCGCAACCTTGTCCATAAATATGTCCAACATGAACAATCTTGAAGTTTTCTATTTTAAAAAGGTCACTTACCCAATTCATATCAGCGCAACCTGCTCTGTGATAAGAATAATAATAGTTATTATTTGATTTTAATTGAATAGCATCTGGAAAGCGAGCATAGTCCTCAATATTTCTAAAACTATTTTTTACCGAGTCAAAAAGATAAAGAGAGTAGGTGCTGTTATTTCCGAAATAATCAATTAGGATATCTGAATTACCATTGTGATCAAAGTCTATAAACTTTACGTAGTAAAGACCTTTACGGTCAATAGTATCGATTACAAAGGTTACTGTTTCAGAAGTTGCAGATAATAATACAAGGCTGCTGTCAATATTTTCTGCTTTAATGTGAAATGACAAGTTGTTATTCTTAATAACTGTATCTAAAAAAGGTTCTTCTTTTAATGTATTATTTGAAAAATTGTTTGAAGAGGTATTGTGAATACCGGTATCCTCTTTAACCACCGAACTCTCGCACGACACTAAAAAAAGAACTGAGAATAAATACAATATGATTTTCATAGAATCAAAACTAACGAGATATGCAACAAACTATTACAACCTCACTTTTCGGTGGCTCCCTCTTCAGCTTCGCTCAACGCAAGCTCCCAATGGTAGATACTCTACCCAAAACTCTGCATTTCTACCAGCTTTTTGTAAATGCCTTCAGCGGCCAAAAGCTCTTGGTGATTTCCGCGTTCGGCTATTTGTCCCTGGTCCATCACTATGATCTCATCTGCATTTTGAATGGTACTCAGTCTGTGGGCAATCACCAATGAGGTTCTGTTTTGCATCAGCTTAAACAGGGCATCTTGTACTAGTTTTTCCGATTCGGTATCTAAAGCCGAGGTGGCTTCATCCAAAATTAAAATCGGTGGATTTTTCAACACGGCACGAGCTATGCTCAGTCGTTGTTTTTGCCCGCCACTCAACTTACTACCGCCATCACCAATATTGGTTTGGTAGCCTTTTTCAAGGTCTTTTATAAACTCATGGGCATTGGCAATTTTAGCCGCTGCCATTATTTCTTCATCGCTGGCTTCGGGTTTTCCAAGAGCAATATTGTAGGCTACAGATTCATTAAAAAGCAACGACTCTTGAGTAACTATTCCTAGGAGGTTTCGCAAATCATGAATCTTACAATCCCGTATTTCATTACCATCAATTTTCAGACTACCAGAGGTAATATCATAAAAACGCGGCACTAGGTTGGTCAAGGTAGTTTTACCACTACCCGATTGGCCAACCAACGCTATGGTTTTTCCTTTTACAATTTTAAGACTCACGTCATTTAGCACTTGCTTGGCATCGGCATCATCAGGGGTATAGCTAAAACTTACATTTTCGAAAACTATCTCCTTTTCAAAACTTTCTATCGGCAATGCTCCAGGCGCATCTTTTATCGGGTTTTCAGCATCCAATATTTCCAGCACTCTTTCGGATGAAGCATTTCCCTGCTGAATATGGTAAGAGGCCTGCGAAAGCGATTTAGAGGGAGGAATTATTTGGTAGAAAAACAACAGATACGCAATAAAAGCTTCGGGAGTAAAAGTGGGGTCTTCTATTACCAGACTACCGCCATACCATATCACAATAGCCATTACCATGGTGCCCATAAACTCGCTAAGTGGCGAAGCAATATCACTCTTACGCATCACCTTATTCATCAGTTTGTAGTAATGATCGATGGTGGTTTGAAACAATCCCTGTTTTAGATCTTCGGCATTAAACGCTTTGATAACCTTAAGGCCGCTTACGTTCTCTTCGGTTTGCGACATTAACTCGCCCATTTGGTTTTGCGCCTTTACAGATGATCTTTTTAAACTTCTACCTATTTTGGAAATAACAAAGAAAATTATAGGCAAGGTGATGAACACAAAAAGCGTAAGCTGAGGACTCATATACACCAAT
>JAUICR010000314.1 GCA_030427785.1 Bacteroidia bacterium
GATTATACCGAGGTACATTACAGCAATGCGGGTAATCTGTCCAACCAGAAGTATGTGGAAACCAAAGTAACAGAGCTTTTTTATGTGCCCGAAGGAGAAACGTTGAATACCGATTCGATAGTAACGTTGGTGCGTGAAGTTATGCAGAGCAAAGGCGGTGATGGTGTATCGGTGGTGTTTACCAAAAAGGAGGGCGTTTTGGGTCATGTGGCTACGAGTGGTAAAAAACCAAAGTTTGAAGCTGATTTGATTTTAGTTCAAAAGCCCAAAAAGTTTGGTAAGAAGACTGAAGCTGTGTGGCAAGTGTTTATGGTAAATCCGGTATTGAGGTATTGAGTAAAACAGTACCTGAAAGAGTGAGCAAGGTTGGTACTTTATTACAATTTAAATACTCACAAAGTTCTCAGAAGTTATTGTTTGAGAAACATATTTACTTAAACATTGGACTCTTTTCGATTACTAATTTACCCTTCAATAAGCTTTTGTAAGGTATACCTTTGGTAATCCAAATTTAATCTTCAATGGCATGCGTTATTTAGTTGCTCTTGTTTTTACCATTCTTACTACTAATATATCTGCCTCTCATTTTCTTGGAGGAGAAATTACCTGGGAATGTGTAGGTAACAATCAATATGTGTTTACTCTTATTACATACCAAGAGTGTAATTGGGCGTTTCCAGCAGGTACGCAAACAATTAATGGACCACAGGGAGGGATAACGGTTAACATGATTTATATGAATGATGTTGCTGTAACTTGTAATGGGACCGGTGGGCTGAGTTGTTATCCAAACTATCCGCAAGGAACAGGGGTGCTCAATAAAAAGGTTTATAAAAGCCAACCAACCACTTTGGTAGGCACACCTCCACCTGCGGGATGGAGGTTTTACTGGGATATTTATTCAAGACCTTCAAATGCTCAGAATGTACAGTTTCCTACAGGAGCGTTTCTTTACCTTCATTCTACCATGTATCCCAGTGCTGGTGGCTGTAATTCATCCCCTCACTTTGTTGCGGCTCCAGAAAAGTTGCTCACGCAGCCAATAGGAAGTTTTAGTGTGTTAGCTCAGTCAGATAATTCGGATGACTCCTTGTACTATAGGTTCGCTCCAAGCACAAATTCTGCTGGTCAGCCTTACTCGTACATAAATGGCTTTTCAGCAAGTTCGCCTTTTCCGAGTTCGCTTAGTGATACGCTAAATGGTCCTCTAGTTTTAGATGGTGCTACTGGTGTGGTTAGTTATGATATTTCTTCGGCTAATCAAGGGTTATACGCCTATGTGATAGCCGTAGAGCAGTGGCGGAATAATGTTTTGATTTCAGAAATATTCCGTGACGGTCCGGCCTATTATTTTACGGGACCCGCTAATAATACACCGGCAGTAAATGTGGATACAGCAGTATATCCAATGGTTTCATATGTTGGAAATGATTTTTCTGCAAATACATTTCCTGGTGATACTTTGCGTTTTGTAATGCAATGCAGCGATAATGATTTTAATCTTTCAAACAATGCCTTTCAAGAAATTAGGTTCAATGCTAATGGCAGTGCCTTAGATTCTATTTGGGGAGGTGGAACCGTTTTTAGTTCAAACGCTTCTTTAAATCCGGTTTTTCCTCAAACTACCTATTCAGGACAATTGAGTAATACGATTGAGTTTTACTGGGAAATTAAAAACGAACACTTAACTAATGGAAAAGGGCCACATATATTCCAATTTGAATTTGAAGATGATTTATGCCCTTACCCATCACGCACCATTATTACCTTAAAAGTGTATGTGGAGGATGTAGATTTGGCGGTTTCACAAGACACGGTTTTTCTTTGTTCTGGAGACAGTGCTGAGCTAAACGGCTACAGCAAAAGCGGTAACTACCTCTGGACGCCCGCCAATGATATCTCATCTGATACTGTGGCAAACCCAATTGTATGGCCTAGCAGCTCGCAGTATTATTATTTAACCGATCCTACCGCACCAGGACTTATTGATTCGGTGTACGTGGATGTTACTCAGGGTGGATCCTACAATTTGGCTTTTCAAAACGGGAAGTTACAAACTACGGGAACAGTTACTCCGGCAAATGTTCAATGCTATTATAATGGAATGCCCTTCGTATATCCATTTGATACTTTGACTCCATTTGGCTTGGGTTCATACTACATCCTGGCTCAGGATGGAAATTGCACCTACAATTCCGATACGGTTGTTATTACCAGCGGGATGAGCTTTGCCACTACGGCACCGGGAAATGGTGGACATACAGGAACTATCGCTTATAATGCAGGGAGCCTTGGCACTACGTTTCAAGTAAACCAAAATGTGAATGTACAATGGATAGCTATTCCGGGTTTGGTGGATTTACATGGTAAAACAGGTACAGGATATGATTTTAACGTCAAAGTATATGATGCCAACGAAAACGAGATATTGAGTAAAGATGTAGTTCTTACTAAGCCGTTTGATAATGTTTTAAAAGTACCTGTTTCACTAACGTTAGTGGCCAATGCAAATTACACAGTAGCTGTTTCGGGAGACACGGCCTATGGTTTTAGTGTTTTCGAAAATGTTGTTTTTCCTTCCACTCCGTTTAATGTAGGTCTTACGGTATTGTCAGCCACACAAGGCGCTGCCA
>JAUICR010000315.1 GCA_030427785.1 Bacteroidia bacterium
GTATGCATTAAGTGGTAGCGCATATCACAAGGAAAAAATGGAAGCCCTTGGAAAAAAGAATTGAGAACATGGGTTTTGGTAATCTGATAGAGATTCAAAATTCTAAGCGCTTACAGGCCGCAAGCGACAATCGATTTATTGAAAACATGATCCTGGACATCGGTTAGCATTGAATTGGAAAAATTTAGAAACAGTTTAAAAATAAGCAACAATTATGAACAAGGAAAAAGGAATAGCATTAGGAGCCGCATTTGGTACTGCATTTGGAAGTGTAGTCGGGGTTCTCACAGATGATTTGGGTTTATGGATTGGTTTGGGAATAGCCATAGGTACCGCAATTGGATACACAATTCAACAAGAAAAATCTAACTAATGTCTGTCTATAAAGTCCGATAGCTGCGTTACGCTCATTTTGAAAAACAGTCATTTACATCACTAAACTTCTTGATTTTCAATACTTCGCAAGCCTTGCCCTCAAACTTTATAGCTCAGACACTTGATTCTATGAATATGCACTAAGCCAGACAACTCAATTACAATATTCTAGTCACTAATCTAATAACCGCCAAAAAAAATAATATGAACAAGTGTATCTATGTATTAACAGGGCTTCTCTTTTGCCTAAGCCTAAAAGCTCAAAGCCAAACTGAATTTAGAGTTTACTTAAAAGACAAAGGCTCCAGCCTGGAATTACTCGAATCTCCTGAAAGATTCTTATCAACTGCTGCGCTTAGCCGGAGAGCTTTACAAAATATACCCTTAAAATCTAGTGATTTACCTATTGCCAAAGAATACAAACAAACTCTGAATGAATTGGGGGCTATACCCATGGCCCATTCCAAATGGTTGAACTATATCTACGTAAGTCATCCGCAACCTCAATTAATTGCATCCCTACCTTTTGTGGAGCGAATTGAATTCCCAAAAGGACATCAAAGTTTCTTGTGTGGTGTGAATTCTGGCGATACCCTTAATTACGGATATGCCCGAGGGCAAATTGAAATGTTGAATGGCGATTTACTTCATCAGGAAGGTTATACTGGCACGGGGATCACCATCGCGGTAATAGATGCCGGCTACGAAGGCTTTTTGCAAAGCTCAGCCTTTGATAGCCTGCGAACTTCTCAAAGACTTTTAGGTACTTTCAACTATATTTCTAATGATTCAAATATTTTTTCTGGCTGGGGCAGCCATGGTACAAGTGTGCTATCCATAATGGCTGCAAACCTTTCTGATACTATAATTGGCACTGCTCCGCACGCCAACTATTGGCTATTTACCACAGAAAATATTCACCAGGAAACCCCGCTTGAAATGGATCATTGGGTAATGGCTGCCGAATTTGCAGACAGTGCAGGGGCACATATTATCAACACTTCTCTTTCTTACCAAACATTTGACGATCCACAGGATAACTATAGCTACAGCGACATGGATGGTAATACCACAGTAATTACTAAGGCGGCAGATATGGCTGCTTCAAAAGGTATCTTGGTGGTTGCTGGTGCCGGAAATGAAGGAGGCGCATCCCAGCCACATATCGCAGCTCCGGCTGATGGTGATTCAGTACTAACTGTGGGTGCTGTGAGCTGGCAAGGAGACTATGCTCCGCTATCAAGCATCGGCCCAAGTTTTGACAATCGTGTAAAACCCGATGTAATGGCACAAGGCTATCCTACAACATTAATTGACGGTACAGGAAAATTTAACGCTGAATTTGGCACCTCATATGCGGCTCCCCTAGTAGCTGGCTTAGCCGCTTGTTTAATTGAAGCTTATCCAGCGAAGCACAGTGAAGAAATTGCCACTTATATTCGAGAGTCCGCTCACCTATATACCACCCCAAATGATTCTATGGGCTACGGTATTCCAGATTTTCAACTTGCCCTTAGTCTTTACGCTCCTGAATATTTAGTACAAGAATCGGAGTATATGCTCTATCCTAATCCCATAAAAGATCACATCATTATAGATGCTAAGACACTAAAAAACTGGAAATCCGAACTTAACATATTTGATATAAGTGGTAAGTCCGTCCTGCAAAAGAATATTCAAGCTTATGATGCTTACCGCGTCAACCTAAATTTAAAACCAGGAAGTTACTTTATACAACTGGCCGGGGATATCAATGGTGTTTATCATTTTCAAAGTCGGTAATCGTGAGGACTATTCATTCTAAAAGACCTATAGCAACAAACAGTCATGGTGCATTAGTAAGCATTGTCTTAATCGCTTAATTTTAGCCATTCTTTTACAAAAATGACTCAACCAACCAAACGCATAATTCAAATAACCTTATTAGCAGGAACGGTGGTCTCCTTGTTTTTTATTCCCTGGATTTTGGTAAAAGCCTGGATACTTCCTTTACCTGATACGGTTCAAGAACAAGTGGATGAGGCTATCGATCATGGGTTTGATGGCATGATAGCGTATGTAGATGAAGCAGGAAAAGCTCCACAGTATTTTGCAGCTGGTTGGCATGACCGTGAAAACAAAATACCGGCAAATCCTCATGCTTTATTCAAAATTGCCAGTATCAGTAAGTTGTATGATGCTGTGGCAGTAACCAAATTGGTGAAGGATGGTTTACTTTCGCTCGACAAAACCTTAGCCGATTACTTACCTGAACTTA
>JAUICR010000080.1 GCA_030427785.1 Bacteroidia bacterium
AAGACCGATGAAGAGAAACTCCTTTCTTCGGTCTTTTATTATTTTGGGCATTTGCCTTTTACTATTCAGCTTTATTTATTTCCGCCTGCAGCTCTTTTACCGTGGTTTCCAGGCTATGTATTTTGGTGCTGGCATCTTCTAGTTCTGCCGATTTTTCCGAAAGCTCTGTATTGCGCTGGCTAATCGTAGCATCGCGCTCGGCTATTTGTTTCTTTTGTTTCCCAATTTCCTCTTTTAATGACTCTACATGCTTGTTCAGCAAACGGATCTCGCGGTTGAGGTTGTTTCCGGATAGTATGGAGTATATCACGTAAATCAAAAAACCAACAGATATAATTAGGTTGGTAATATAGATAGTGCTACCAGTACGGTCATCTGTTATAAAGATGAAAAAGACAGCTGACCCTATCACCATAAGGCCAATTACCAACACAAGCGTTTCTAATCCTTTTTTCTTCATAATAGATAGTTTTTATAGTTTCAAGGTCGATAAAATTAATCCTTTTCAAGCAGGAATAAAATCTAATTGTTTGCGATCAAGGTCGGCACTTTTTACTGTAATCATTATCTGGTCGCCCAGTTGGAATACTTTTCCGTTTCGCTCACCTTCTATAGCAAAGTTTTTTTCGTCAAATACGTAGTAGTCATCCTTAAAATCGCGTATTCTGATCATTCCTTCACATTTGCTTTCAATAAGCTCTACAAACACGCCCCACTCTGTAACTCCAGATATTACTCCCATAAAATCTTCGCCTACGTGTTTCTCCATATACTTTACCTGCATGTATTTTATCGAGTCGCGCTCAGCTTCTGTGGCTAGTTTTTCTCTATCAGAGCAGTGTTCGCAGTAGGCTTCGTACTCGTTTTTGTTGGCAGGTTTTCCACCGTCCAGGTAGTGCTGCAATAATCGATGCACCATCATATCAGGATACCTACGTATGGGTGACGTAAAATGACTGTAATAATCGAAAGCCAACCCGTAGTGCCCAATATTTTGTGTGCTGTACACAGCTTTTGCCATAGACCTAATGGTGAGCGTTTCTATCATATTGGCTTCGCCTTTTCCTTTTACCTCATCCAGCATAGTATTTAGGCTTTTGGTAATGCCGCGTCTGTTTTTGGTATTTACGCTGTAGCCAAATTGTTTTACAAAGTTGCTCAGGTCATTCAGCCTATCGGCTTTTGGCTCATCGTGTATTCGGTACACAAAAGTTTTATCACTGGGGCTACCATCCTTTTTTCTACCAATAAACTCGGCCACACTTTTATTTGCCAGCAACATAAATTCTTCAATCAGGTGATTGGCGTCTTTGCTTTGTTTGAAATAAACTCCAGTAGGTTCATTTTCTGCGTCAAGCACAAATTTTACTTCTACTTTATCAAAAGCTAAAGCTCCTGAAGCCAACCTTTTCTTGCGCATGATTTTGGCCATGCTATTCATCAAAAGGATTTCTTTGGCCAAATCGCCTTTCCCGGTTTCTATTACCTGCTGGGCATCTTCATAGGCAAAGCGCTTATCAGAGTATATAACAGTTCGGCCAAACCATTGGTTCAAAACCTCTGCTTCTTCGGTCATTACGAATACGGCCGAAAAGCACAATTTTTCTTCCTCGGGTCTTAGCGAGCATACTTTATTCGAAAGCTTTTCGGGGAGCATCGGAACCACTCTATCTACGAGGTATACAGAGGTAGCTCTCTTTACAGCTTCTTCCTCTAGCTCCGAACCTGGAGTTACATAATGGGTAACATCGGCTATGTGAATACCTACTTCCCAGTTTCCATTCTCTAATTGTTTGAGCGAAAGTGCATCGTCAAAATCCTTTGCATCATGCGGGTCGATGGTGAAAGTTAGCGTGTCTCTAAAGTCACGTCTTTTGGCTATTTCAGCTTTAGAAATAACATCTGGAATATCCTGTGCTTCTTGCTCTACAGCGGCAGGAAATTCGCGTGGTAAGCCGTAATCGGCCAATATAGAATGCATTTCTACATGATGATCGCCAGGGCGACCTAGCACTTCTGTTACTTTTCCAAAAGGGCTGCTGGCATCTGCAGGCCATTCGGTAATTTCACCTACTACCTTATCTCCGTTTTTTGCGCCATTCAAATCGTTCAACGGAATAAAAAGGTCAACGGTCATCTTTTTGCTATCTGGCACTAAAAAGGCGTAGCTCTTATTTTTTCCAAATTGGATTACACCTACAAACTCAGTACGTGAGCGTTCTATAATTTCTACAACCTCACCTTCGGGTTTTTTACCCTTGCGCTGGGCATATAGCAATACGTTTACGATGTCACCATTAAGGGCATGATTTATACCGCTAGGCGAGATATATATGTCTTCCTCTACGTCATCTGATATTACGTAAGCCGAACCTTTTTGGGTCATGTCTAAACGGCCGCTTACATAGTGTTCTACATGCTTATAGCGATATTTACCTCTTTCTACTTCGTCTATCTTTCCATCGCTAGCTAGCCGCTGTAGTGCCACGGCTACCATGTTTTTATCGTTCGGGTCTTTAAAATCTAATTTAGCTGCAACTTGCTTGTAATTCATGCTTTTCAGCGCATTGCGCTTAAGGGCACCTAGTACAGTTCGTTGCATTTTATCCAGTCTCATCCCGCTGGATTTCTTCTTTCTTGGTTTCTTCATATGCCGCTAAGGTAAAACGAATAGTGAGCGCAAGATTAATAGGAGCTTATTTCTACAATAAGTATTTATTAATTCGTAGAATTAAATGAAAAGTGTACCCAATGATAAGGACTGAGTAAACGAATGGCCAGTACAGAATCAATTCATAAAACAGAGACTCAGGATTATTCCATGCCTCTAGTTGTTAAAGCTCATTGTTTCAGCGGCATAGAAGAAATGGTTTTAGGAGTTTTGAGGGGAGGGTTTTCGTAAACTAATTACGAAGGAATTTCTGTCGTTTTCAGGTGCCTTTGAACGTATCATTGGTATTAGAAAACATCAAAAAATTAATTATGAAAACAGCATCAACAAAAAAAACAGTACTGCTAGTTTTTGCTAGCATGTTTAGCATTCTCTCTTTTGGGCAAGTTTATCAAAAGGTAGGAAATGGCCTGAGTGTCCCGTCTAATTATATGTATGGCGAAAACATCACGACACACAATGGAAATGTCTATGTAAGTTATTCGGGTTATAACGGGTCCTTATCTACCACCATAAGCATGGTAGAGCGATGGGATGGATTGGCGTGGCATCAGTACCCACAGCTAGTGGGTATAGAAATTTCGGATATAGAAGTGTACAATAATGATATATACGTTTCATCAAGAAATTACAGCACCGGTGGGAACGTGTATAAATTTGATGGTACAAATTGGGTTCCGGTGTTTGCAAACCTCACAGGATTTGTAAATAGCTTAGAAGTACATAATGGAAAACTAGTATGTGCGGGTGCGTTTACTGAAAGCACTTCTTCTGCACAAAACCTTTTGGGTTATGATGGCACTTCAATCTCTACCTATCCACCTATAGGGCAGTACGACAGTATTCAAAACATGAAGATTATCAATAATGAAATTTGGGTAATGGGGTATTTTTATGGTAGTAACCTAGCTGATACTGCGTCCATAAAAAGGTTAGCTGGCGGTATGTCTTGGGATTATCCTATTATTGCTCATAAGCCGGTAGACTTGTACTCTGATTGTTTCAATGTTTTTGAGTATAACAATAAAGTGTACAGTTTTGAATCAGCGGGTTTGTATGAAGTCAGGAATGACACGGCTCATTTTATTACAAATAAATACTCACAATCTGTAGCTGAGCATAATGGCAAAATGTATTTCGCCAATGGGTGGGGTACAATGGATCTCTTTGATGGAACTACGGTTTCTTCTATTGCAGGATCGCCTATGGATGTAGGGGCTGTAGTTTCTGAAAACGGTTTTCTTTACGGAGCTTTTTCAGATACCAATAAGATTAATGGGCAGGACTATAATCATGTGTTTAAAACCAATGCGCAGTTTGGATTGATGCAAGGAATCACGTTTGTAGATAAAAATGCGAATTGTACCTATGAGGCCTCAATAGATGAGCCCGTTTCTAGGATGAGGTTAAGTTCTACCTCTGGCCCACAGGTTAATTTTAGTTCAGATAAAAAGGGAGATTATCAGGTGGCGTTGACTCCTGGTAATTATGTTTTTTCGCAGGGCAAAGCTTTTGTTTCTTTAAATAAGTATTTGATTCCTGATTGTAATAGCGCAAGCTCTGTTCCCATTGCGGTTGGTCAAAATGTTCAAAAAGACTTTGTGTTAAAGCATGATGGTACTTTAGATCTTGAGTCAAAAATCAGCGCGTACCGTGGAGTATGGGCAAGACAAGGTTTTACAGAGTATTATAAACTGAAACTCTCAAATCCAGGTATAGCGGTTAATAGTCCACTAACGCTAACCCTTACCGTACCTTCTACGGTGAGTTTTGTAAGCAGTGTTCCCGTAGCCTCTAGTGTGAGTGGAAATGTGTACACCTATACTTTTTCGAGTATAGCAGAGCGAGAGGAAATTGAGGTGGAGCTGAGGTTTAAGATTGACTTGACCCAAAACCCAATTGGGAGCACGATAGAATATTATTCAAGTGTAAGTAGTGCAGCCACTGAAGTGGATTATGCAAACAATCACGATACTATAAGACTGGGTGTAATAGCGGCTTGTGATCCTAATGATAAAACTCCAAGTGTGGATAAAGCTCTTCCGGGCTTATCATCACTTGATTATCACATAAGGTTTCAAAATACTGGAACGGATACCGCCTTTAAGGTGGTAATAGCTGATACGTTAGAAAGTTATTTGAAAGTAGAGGAACTGACTATCAATGATGCCAGTCACGATTATGATTTTAAAGTGCTAGATGGAAATGTATTGGTATGGACTTTTGACAATATTTTGTTACCTGATAGTGGAGCCAATCAAATAGAAAGTCAGGGCTATGTGGATTTCACTATTGGCGTGGATAATACTTTACCCATAGGTTCCATCATCGATAATGATGCTGAGATCTATTTTGACTACCAACCCGCAGTGCATACTAATCATGCAAAAACAGCCATCGTAATGTGGTTGTCAAGTGAAGAAATTGAAACTCAAAACTTGAATTTATCAGTATATCCAAACCCAGCCAAAGAGGTGCTGAATGTAAAAAATAGCGAAAGCGTGGACTTGGAGTTTCAATTGTTGAACAATGCCGGACAGATAATACAGGAGTTTAAAGTAAAAGCAAATCAAGTAGAACAAATTGATTTAAACAGCCTGAGTACAGGCATGTATATTTTAAAATCCAATAAAGACAGCTATAAAATTATGGTGAGCCAGTAATAAACAAGATTCCCCTATTTGTTGTAAAATCCCGCTAGGCCTGGCTTAGCGGGATTTTTTCGTTTTTATAATTAGGTTTTCTAAAAAATATTTTAGCCTTCAGGCAACCTATCTTTGCTTTTGCCCTGTCATGATAGTACCAAGGCATTAACCAAAAATGGCAAAACTGATACGCCTACCCAATACAGATCAAAGACTCGTAAAGCAATGCTTAAAAGGCGATGCTAAAGCCCAGCGCGAAGTTTACGAGAGATATGCAGCACAGATGCTAAGTGTGTGCAAGCGCTACCTGCGATCGGTAGAGGATGCTGAAGAAGTGTTATCAAATACCTTCATTAAGGTTTTTAAAAAGATAGATCAGTATAGTGGTGAGGGAGCCTTGGGAGCTTGGATACGAAGAATTGCGGTGAATGAAGCTTTAAACTTTATGAGGTATCAAAAAAATCTCTTTGTAGAGATGGATACCGAAAATCATGTTGAGCATAGTCACAGCAGTTTTTTAGAAGAATTAAATGCGGAGCACCTCCTGTTACTTATTGAGGAATTGCCCGTGGGCTACCGCACCGTATTTAACTTATATGCTATAGAAGGCTACACACATAAGGAGATAGGAGAAATGCTGAACATATCGGATAATACCTCCAAATCTCAACTGAGTAAGGCCCGTAAGCAATTGCAGAATAGACTAGAAGGAGATAAACTCTTATACAAGGAACAATGAAGGAGAAACATTCAATAGACGAGTTTTTTAAGAAGGGGATTGAGGGCCACCAAGTGCAACCATCAGATGCAGTGTGGGCCAAAATAGAGGCGGCTACTCAGCCCCAGAAAAAGAAAAAAGTGGCTTTTATATTATTACTAAGAGCAGCGGTTATTACAATTTTGGTGGGCTTAAGCGCCTTGGTATATTTTCAAAATCGCCCCGGAAACGAGGTATTAAACCCAGACGTGATTATTCAACATCAGGAAGGAAACATTGTGCACCAAGATCCTACTACCACCAAAGGAGTGAGCACCAGCGAGCCTGAAAAGGAAAAAGCCAAAGAACCAGAGAAAGAGCCTAAAAGCAGTAAACTGAAAAAGACGAAAACTATACCGCTAATGAAGCAGCCTATGCAGAAGCAAATGATATATGTAGAGCATATACCTGAGCCAAGCAAGGAGGATGAGCAAGACTTGATAGCCACAGAATACGGGAGTAAACTAAATGAAAGTTATGCTCTTAACAGCCCAAAAGCAAAAAGCAAGGCAGCACCCGTAAGGTTAAAGTTTAAACTAAGCCCTGCTGCAAGACCAGACTATAGTGGAAATAAATCATCAAGTGAGGAGGGAAACGAGAGCTTAAGAGACAAGCTATATGCATACGCAAATACACAATTTGGAAACTTTAAAGAAGGGCGCCCTCTTGAGTTGCCAAAACCTGAGAAAAAACCACAGATAGAAATAGGGATCCCAAAAATATTTACAAACTAATACCAACACGATGAAGAAGATTGTACTAGGGGCAGTAGTAGTACTGCTGAGCATCAATACCTATGCTCAAACGGAAAGTAGAAATATAGAAGCACAACAAGAATTGGAGGCGAAGCTGGACGCAATGTCTAAAGCCACCATAGAGCTTTACAATACTGTATTGAAACAGCTGGAGGAGCAAAGCGGAGAGCTAGCTGTAGAACTTGAAACTAATATGGCACCTTGCATAGCCGAACTTGAAGCCAACCTAATGGAGATGGAGGTAGAAATGGAAGCCTGGGCCGATGAACTAGAGGCATATGCTGAAAAGCATGAAGGTGACCCTGATAAAGTTTCGGAGAAGGTTGCTCACGATATAGAAAAATGGGCCCAGGATTTTGCCAAAAAAATGGAAGCTTGGGCAGAACAATTTGATTAGACTAAAAACATAAAAATTAGAAAATGAAAAAGCTAGTATTAATAGCCATGGCAATAGGCCTGGCATCGCTGAGTGCTTATGCTCAACCTATAGACTCTACAAAAACCAAATCGGATGAAATAGAGATATTTATAGAAAACGGAAAGGTTACTATTGAAGCCAATGATTTTGATGATTTGTCCATGATGGACCTGAACACCATAATACGGGTAGTGACCAAGAGTGCCCAGAGCATCCAGGAAACGCAAATAAAACTATTGGCTGAGGTAGATGCAAAAGAAGAAAGTGGAGCCATAAGTGCGGAGCAAGCCGAAGAAATGCGCGAAATGATAAATGAGCGCACCGAAGAAAGTATGGACATGCTAGAGGACTTGATGGAAGCTTGGAGTGATTCGTATGAAGATAGAATAGATGCATGGGAAGATGAGTATGAGGCCAAAATGGACGCTTGGGAAGAAGAGTTGGAGGCTAATGCCAAAAAAAAGAAAGAGGGTGAAGCTATGGTAATTCCACCACTACCTCCTATTCCACCATTGCCACCCACTGCGGGCAGAAAAGCGCAGAAAATTATTATCAATGAGGATGGCATTATTATTCAAAGAGGAGAAAATGGCGAAGAGCCATATGCCTTTAAGTTTGGCGAGGAGGATGATGAGGAATTTGAGATAGAAGTAGAAGAGAGGGATTTTGAAAGAACCGTGGGTTATGGAGAAATGAACTTTGGATTTAATCAGCAATTCAAGGATGGAGAACTGATAAATAACGGTCCTGAGGAGCTTAATTTTTGGAATAGTACCGAGTTCAACCTGGGCTTCGGAGGTAAAACAAGAATAGGAAGCCCTCATAGCAAACTCTATGTATTGTATGGTGGTCAGTTTAGCTGGCACAGATTTAGGCTATCAGGCAACAACGCCTTACAGCAAGCCAAAGACACCGTTTTTATAGCACCTATACTAGATACTGCCAACCCTATTGGAATTGAAAAATCATCGTATCACATAGCCTATTTTAATGTCCCTATTATGTTTGAGCTCGATTTTAGCGAGCCAGGAAGAACAGATGAAGGTTTTACATTAGGATTGGGCGGATACGCAGGAGTGCGATTGGGAGCCAAAAGAAAACTAGAGTATGTGGCAGCCAATGTGAATAAGGTAGAAGAAAAGGTAAAAGACGATTTTTATACCGAACAATTCAGATATGGCCTGATGGCCCAGGTAGGCTGGGACAGCTTTAAGATTACCGCTAAATACGATTTGAATAATTATTTCAAAAAAGGTATCGGGCCCGATTATAACATGGCCTCATTAACTTTTGGTTTTACGTTTTAATCCTCTTTTACTAAAACCAATAAGAGCCCCGAAGAAATTCGGGGTTTTTTTTGTGCCTATTGGGAATAGTACATTTACAAAAAACTTAAGCTTGGGAATCGTTCAGAAAATCAAACAGCGCATGAAAAGCTCCAACTATTTTTTGGTGATAGGGGCTGGGCGTGGAGGCACCAGTCTGTTGGCATCTATGCTCGATTATCACCCTCAGCTGCAGGTGGGAATGGAGCGATTTGCTTTTGATTATTTGCTAGGCGAAAAGCTGGATAAGGACAAATCAGATAGTTTAGTAGAGCGAATAAATGCCTTTGATTGGGCTTGCCAATTAGAGGCGAAGCAAAGCAAAAACAAGTGGGGAAATAAGATTACTACCGAACAAATTGCGGCTTTAGGAAACACACTGAATTCAGACTGGCCTACCTATATTGATGTGTTTTCATCCAAGGTTATCAGAAACCGAAAGGTGCTATTTATTGTGAGAGATGGCCGCGCCTGTGTAAGCTCCAAAATAAAGCGAACGGGACAATCGTACGAAGAAGCCCTATCGCGATGGAAACTATCTATTTTGCTATTGAATCATTTGCAAGAAAAAAATCTAAACCTACATATTTGTAAATATGAAGACTTGGTAACGCAACCAGAAAAGGTGTTGACTTTGGCCGCTGAGTTTTTAGGAGTACAGTTTCACTCAGCTATGCTGGAGGGGCCAAAAAACCCAATGATGCCAAAAATATATAAGGGGGAGGCATTGCGAGCAATTAACGTGGAGGAGCAATGGCCCGAAGGCTGGACGGCTGATATGAAAAAAGAATTAGAACAATTAGGATATTTATGAAAACCGAAATCAAAACATTTGAGGAATTAAGTAAAATAGAACTGTTTAAGCTACTGAAACTGCGCACGGCCATTTTTGTAGTGGAGCAAGAATGTGCATATCAAGAAGTAGACAAGCATGATCTTGTAGCGCGTCATGTATTGATGTGGGACAATGAAAGCTTGATAGGATATGCGCGCATTCTGCCTCCAAACTCGGCCTATAAAGAAGCCAGCATCGGAAGGGTTCTTTTAAAAATGAAGCAGCGTGGAAAAGGCTTGGGGCATCAATTATTTAAAGAGGCACTAGAACACACTATTAAGGTTTTTCCAAAGCAAGACGTGAAGGTACAGGCCCAGGTATATTTAGAGGAATTCTATAAATCCTTTGGGTTCAATACCACCACTAGGCCTTACGAGGATGTAGGTATTATGCATGTAGATATGGTAAAAGCCGGCTAAGCGGTATCGCTTAAGAAAGAAAACAGCTTTTACTCATCAAAACTAATCACCACCTTTTCGCTGGTGGGGTGGCTTTGGCAAGTAAGTACAAAACCTTCTTCTACTTCATCATCTTCAAGGGCGTAGTTCATGTCCATTTCTACTGAGCCTTCTAGCACTTTGGCGCGACAGGTACAGCACACGGCACCCTTGCAGGCATAAGGTACATCGGCACCAGCATCCAAGGCTGCATCCAATATACTGAAGCCATTAGAGGCTACGCTAAAGTGGGTTTCGTCTCCGTCTAGAATTACAGTAACAGCACTTTGTAGTTTTTCTGAAGTTTTATCGGCAGATACCTTGGTTTTATGCGCCATCTTTTGCGATGGTGAAGTAAACAGCTCATAGTGGATCTTGCTCTTATCTACGCCTAGTTTTTGCAGTTTATCATTTACGGTATTTATCATAGCCTCGGGGCCACATATGAAATAACCTTCGGTATTGTTTATATCAAAAAATGTTTCAGCAAAATGCTTCACTTTCGAAGAATCGATATGGCCTTTTAGCCAATCAGTACCTTGATCTTCACGGCTAAGTATATGATGCACCTCAAAGCGTTCCATATACTTGTTTTTAAGTGCGTCTATTTCATCTCTGAATATGATAGAAAGGGTCGTTTTATTACCGTAAAAAAGCGTGAATTTGCTGTTAGGCTCTAAAGCCAAAACAGATTTAGCAATAGAAAAAACCGGAGTAATTCCAGAGCCAGCAGCAAATGCAACGTAATGCTTCGTGTTGTTTTCATCTACCGATACGGTAAATTTTCCCTCAGGAGTCATTACTTGCAATTCGGTGCCCACAGTAAGTTCTTCATTGGCGAAAGTGGAAAACTTTCCATTTTCTACTTTTTTAATAGCAACCCTCAATTCGCCATCTACAGGGCTTGAGCAAAGAGAGTAGGAGCGTCTTACTTTTTCACCAGCAATTTCATGTTCGATGGTAAGGTACTGACCAGGTAAAAAATTGTAATCTTCTTGCAGCTCCTCAGGTATTTCAAATGCCACCGAAATACAATCGGCAGTTTGGCGAGTAATATCCTGAACTTTTAGCTTGTGAAAGCGAGGCCTACTTGAGGGCTTTTCACGGTTGAGAAGAGATTTTTTCTTGTCACTATTTTTTTTGAAAAAACTAAGCATCGCATCTATTTTTAACTGTTGCAAATATAGAAGCCAAAACCTCTAAATTGACAATTATGACACATATTACTATCAGACGTGGGTTTAGTCAATAATTATCACATTTGCACCTTATCTTTGTGAAAACACCAAAAGACACCCAGCAATGACGAAAGAAATGGATATGATGGAACAGTTTCAACAATATGTTGACGGTGAAAATAAAGTAGAGCCCAAGCATTGGATGCCTGAGGCTTATCGCAAAACGTTGATTAGGCAAATAAGCCAGCACGCGCACTCAGAAGTGGTAGGAATGCTACCTGAGGCAAATTGGATAACTCGTGCACCTTCTTTGCGTAGGAAAGTAGCATTATTGGCAAAAGTGCAGGATGAAGCAGGCCATGGATTGTATTTGTACTCAGCCGCAGAAACCTTGGCTGCTGACCGAAAGGATATGATAGACGACCTGCTAAGTGGAAAAGCGAAGTACTCAAGTATATTTAACTACCCTACACCTACTTGGGCCGATATTGGTGCTATAGGTTGGCTGGTAGATGGGGCGGCTATTGCCAATCAAGTGATGCTTTGCCGTACTTCTTACGGACCCTACGCCAGAGCTATGGTAAAGATTTGTAAAGAAGAGAGCTTTCATCAGCGCCAAGGCTATGAAATAATGATGACTTTGGCCAAAGGAAGCCCCGAGCAAAAGAAGATGGCACAAGATGCTTTGAATAGATGGTGGTGGCCATCGCTAATGATGTTTGGCCCTACAGACGAACATTCTCCAAACTCTGCTCAAAGTATGAAGTGGAAGATTAAGCGTAAATCTAACGATGAGCTGCGCGAGGAGTTTATCGATAAAACAGTACCTCAGGCTGAATACCTTAATCTTACTATCCCTGATAAGGATTTGAAATGGAATGAAGATCGCCAGAGTTATGATCATGGAGAGATTGACTGGGACGAATTTTATAATGTGATAAAAGGTCGCGGAAAGTGTAATAAGCAGCGAATGGCAGCAAGAAACAAGGCCCATGAAGAAGGTGCCTGGGTGCGTGAGGCGGCCAATGCCTATGCCGAGAAGCAAGAAGCGAGAAAACAAAAACAAAAAGGAGCAGCATAAGAAGTTTAGATTATGAGCAATAAAGACAACTGGAAAATTTGGGAAGTGTTTATTAGATCTAGAAATGGATTGAGCCATAAACACGTAGGTAGCCTACACGCCCCTGACGCAGATATGGCAATAAAAAATGCCCGTGATGTGTATACACGCAGAAGTGAAGGAATCAGTATTTGGGTGGTGCCATCGGATGAGATAACGGCATCAAACCCCGAAGAAAACGAACCACTATTTACTCCCGCAGATGATAAGGTGTATCGTCACCCTACATTTTACGACATACCTGACGAAATAGGACATATGTAGCCTAAGGCGGTTAATTAGTTTAATGCCTGTGGTTCGGCTTCGAGTAGAACAATCAGTGTGAGCGGAGTAGAGAACACACGGCTAAAAAAATACAGTTTTGCAAAAAGAATTATTACAATATACCTTAAGACTTGGCGATAATGCCCTAATACTTGGTCAGCGATTGGGTGAATGGTGCGGGCATGGACCTGTATTGGAGCAAGATATTGCGTTGTCAAATATTGCCCTCGATCAGCTAGGGCAGGCACGTATGCTTTTGCAGTATGCAGCAGAAATTAAAGGAGGAGATTACACCGAAGATAAATTAGCCTTCCATAGAGATATTACCGAGTATCATAACCTACTCTTGCTAGAGTTGGAAAATGGAGATTGGGCAAAAACAATAGCCCGCCAATTTTTGTTCGACACCTTCAATTATTTTCAATATTCGGCATTGCTAGAAAGTAAGGATGACACCATTAGGGCAATAGCCCAAAAGGCCATCAAAGAAATTACCTATCACGCTCAATGGAGCGCGGAGTGGGTGATAAGGCTTGGAGATGGCACGGAAGAAAGCCATAAAAGGATGAAGGATGCTATAAACGACCTGTGGGAATGGACAGGAGAAATGTTTATGGCCGATGAAATAGACACTAAAATGCTAGAGGCAGGCATTGGAGCTGATTTAGGGAATATTAAAACCCTTTGGGATGAAAAAGTAGCACAGATACTGGCAATGGCCACTTTAAAACTTCCTACTGATGATTGGGCTCAAACAGGTGGTAAGCAAGGGGAGCATACCGAGTACATGGGGTTTCTACTAGCAGAAATGCAGCACTTACCTCGCATGTACCCTGAGGCTCAATGGTAAAACTATGCACAAGGCTGTTCAGTATTCGCTTTTATTCACTTTAGTATTATCTATCACCGGATGTAAAACCTACACCAGTTATAACAAGGCGCTAAGCGAGGCTGAATATGTAGAACGGCTTGTATTAAGCAGACAAAGAATTGGTATACTGCCTGCCAATATTGCGAGGCTGGCAAACCTAAAAGAGCTTCGACTTTTTAAGTGTAATATTTATAAAATTCCACCAGAAATTGGGCAGCTTGACAAGCTGGAAGAGCTTGTAATAAGTAATAATAAGCTGGAAGAGTTGCCTGTAGAGATTTGTAATCTCAAAAACCTCAAAAGGCTTTCGCTCCATCATAACAGGTTAAAATCTTTACCAGAAAACATAGGCGACCTTCAAAACCTTGAAGAGCTCAACCTCAGTTATAATAGCCTGACTTCCATCCCACAATCTATCATTACGCTAAAAAACCTTAAGGTGCTGTACCTATCGCGCAATCAATTAAAGGATTTGCCTTTTGGCTGGGTATATATGGAGAGTTTGCACACCATAGATATTCAAAGAAATCAGCTGAATGAGCTGCCAGATGAGTGGGGTACCATGGAGGGCTTACAATACCTTAATATTGCCTATAGTGGATCGATGTTAGAAATGCCTGAGAGCTATTGCTATTTTCCGAATATGGAAGAGCTAAAGGTAGGACGTAACATGCTTATTCCCGGGTGTA
>JAUICR010000081.1 GCA_030427785.1 Bacteroidia bacterium
CCGAGGCTATGTATCATATAGAAAAGGCGATAGAGCTTGTTCCTGATAACATCAACTATTTGTTTACCAGTGCCGAAATTCACCGAAGAGCTGGAATGCTAAATGAGGCAGAAGTGATTTATAAAAAGATACTGGAGCAAGGCCACACCGATGCGGATGTATTTATAGATTATGCTGAATTGCTTTTTGACCTGTGCGAATTTGAAGAAGGCATGGAAGTATTGTACGATGGTATTCAGGAGAACCCTGATTCTGCAGAAATGAACTATCGTATTTGCGGATACTTATTTGCTCTGGCAGAAATAGATGAAGCCTTAGTTTACTTTAAAAAGGCCTTGAAACTAAACCCCGAGCGTAGAACCTACTTTTTCGAGTTATTTCCACAGTTGAAAATTCATGAAGAAATACTTGCTGTATTGCACAAGCAAGGGCTGAAAGCTTAAAGCGGTTTTTCACTTTCTGCATCATCCATTATTCCAACTACTTTTGATAAGGTACCGATGAGCTTATCGTGTTTTGTAACGAATGGATTTTTTTCATCCCATACATAGCCCGCCAATACTGAGCAAATTTGAGATTTGAATTTTTCTAACGTTTTTTCAGTGTAAAAAATGGTGGGCAATTCACCAGCATACCAACCTTTTACATACGAACGAAATACATTTACCCCGCGCTTAATGTAGTCGCTGTATTCTGTTTCCCAGTTTACCGGCTCTCCTTTCAGCTGCCTATCTATGAGTTTTGCACCCAATACACCCGTTTCCATGGCAAAGGTTACACCCGATGAAAAAATGGGATCTAGGAATTCGGTGCTATTACCCGTAAGCAAAAATCCATCTCCATAAAACTTAGACACTCCTATAGAGTAGCCTCTAATTTCTGAAGGCTGTCGCTTGAATTTGACCTCGCCTACTTTATCTCTGATATAAGGATTTAAAGCAATGGCATTTCTCCATTTTTCTTCTGCGGTACTGCCCATGCCTTCAAAACAACTATCGTCACCCACAAAACCTACAGAGGCACGGCCATCACCAAAAACTATTACCCATGCCCACATTTTTTCGGTTACGGTTACTATGTCTATTAGATGTGCCGTTGGGTGATTTTTAGGAAACTCTACATGCGAAAAAACCGCAGTGCGAACCGGAAAATCAGAGGGTTTATCTAATTTCAATAATTTGGGAATTACCCTGCCATAGCCACTACCATCTACTACAAATTTGCTTCTTAACTTCTTTGTTTCGCCTTTACTATTGGTATAGATACATATTTGAAAATCCTTGTTGAACTCCATGTTTTCTACTGTAGCCTGATACTCTAGTTCCACACCTTTTTCTATCAAGCCATTTGCTAATGCAAGGTCAAACTCCTCGCGTGGCACTTGCCACGTCCAGGTAGAGCCATGCGTAAATTGATCAGCAAAATCAAAATCACAAATTTGTCCATTGCGCTCAAACCGTGCGCCTTTCTTTTGCTGAAAGCCCAAGTCAGAAACATACTTAAGCATATCCGCTTCCTTTAGGCTATCCATACACCTGGGTAATAAACTTTCGCCAATTACAAAACGAGGGAACTGTTGCTTTTCTAATACTTTTACGCTCCATCCTTTATTGTGCAACATAGCCGCTGCCAAGCTACCAGAAGGCCCTGCCCCGATAACTAGCACATCGCAATTTTCTATTTCCGAGTTCATTTTACGCGTTGTTTATTTTTTCTAACAAGTATTTCTTATCAATAAATTCTGAGCAGGTAACCAATGAACTGATGCTTACGCCTAAGATTCCGTGGAGATTGATGTTTTGCCCGGTTAGAAACAAATTTGGAATTTTGGTTTTTGGTGTTACAAAGGTTTTTAATGGCGAATTATAGTCCTTTATCAGTCCGTACAAAGATCCATCTAAGTTGCCTATATAATCTCTGAATGTAAGTGGCGTGCTACTGTATACGCCTTGTATGCTATCCTTTAAGTCAGGAAATTTTTTAGACACAACCTCTATCAGCTTCTCTTGTTTTCTCTTTTTAAAGGCATCATAACTTTCTCCACGCTCATTGTGCTTAGCCACTGTCTTATACGAGTCTTCCCACTGTGCACACTCTTTATAATGCATGTAGGTCATTATTATTATTCCATCAGCGTATTCCGAATCTTTGCTACTTGCAGGAGTGCTAAGCATATAGGTACTTGGCCAATCTTCCTCTTTGTAATTTACATCTTCCCATATCTCAGGCTGGCAATGATGGTAGTAGTTTGAATTTAAATATTTGAAAGATTTTGGTTTACAGGTAATACTCACCACAAAAACCGAGATGGAGTTTTCCAAACTATTTATTCTATTGCCGTAGGCCTTACGCATTCTTCCGGGCTCAATCATTTTTAGCGTAGCCTGGGGATGAGCATTTGAAATAAAGTTTTTACCGTAATACTTTTTTCCTTCTTCGGTAATGGCCGCACTGATTTTTACATCCTCATATTCAAAGTGCGTTACAAACTGTCGTTTCTTTACCACTCCGCCATACTCTCGTATACTGTTGGCCAGGTATTTGGCTATTTGCGAGCCTCCATCTACACAGCGATATGCACTCTCTATATAGGAGTTTACCACCAAGGCATGTACATACAAAGGAGTTTTATTACTATAACCTGCATACAGCAAATTAGAGCCGCCCAGTACCTGTCTTAAAGTGTCGTTGGTAGTCAAGCTCTCTAAATAATCCTTAATTCCTATTCCCAGTATTTCATCCTCCAAATAGTTATCGGTGCTATAGGTAAGGCTGTAAAGTGGAAAGCCAGCACACACTTCCTGAATCTTTTTACAATACTTTAGTATGGCCTCTTCTTCATCAGGAAACTGCCTTATGAGCGATGCAGAAAAGTTATCATAACCCTGAGCGTGATAATACTCTATAGGATCTCCCTCAAAGCTGATAACATCATATTTATCTTCATCAAGCTTCCGAAGTTTCAGCTTGTCCATCAATCCGAAATACTTAAACATCTGATGGAGATTTTGCCCTTCCGAAAGGCCTCCGATATAATGCACGCCCGTATCAAATACAACTTTGTCTCTACTAAAAACCTGAAGGTTGCCTCCTATCTGATGATTCTTTTCTAAAACACACACAGAGTACCCCTCGGTAGCCAAAATATATGCGCATTCCAAACCACCTAATCCGCTGCCAATAATCACAAAATCATAATGATGCTCTTCACTCATACTTTTATTCTTTCTCCAATACAAAGGTTTGATTGGAGCTTGATTTATTCTCATCAATTTGACGGAAAATTAAGCCAAATTGTTCAGCTATTTCTTGTAACATGGATTTCTTAAGGAAACTTAAGGGATGGTCTGCTTTATTAAACCCTAGTAGCTTTATAGAGAGCAACTCCGTAAGCTTAGTGGTAGCATGCTTACCCTCATCTTCAAACCCGTCTCGTACTATCAACTTACCACCACTGCTCAGCTCCTTGGCGCAAAGCGATAAAAGTGCCTGCTGCCTTGAATGAGGCAAATAATGTAGCACATCTTTAAAAATGTAACAGTCTGCCTTTACTGGTACAAGGCTCATTAAATCTTGGTGGGTAAAACTTAATTGGGAACTAGCACCATAACAATGTTTTGCTAGTTCTACTTTCGACTCGTCAAAATCTGTGGCTATTATTTCCCTATGGGGCCCAGTGTACGACAACATCAAACTCAAATACCCATTGCCACAGCCCATATCGTACACTCGTCCACTTTTTGGCACATGGGTATCAAATACCTTAAAATTTCTTTCAAGTCGAAGCTTTATTCTAACATACCATTCTAATATTGGCCCCTTGTATATGTAATTTGACAAAACGGTATTTCGATAGTAATCTACAGTTTCCAATTCTTCCTTGAGTGCAGCAAACTGTGCCTTCATATACCGCGATATTCCTTTGGTTCGCTCTGTATAGGTAGTACCATATTTAGCATCATCAAGCCTTATTCTTTTCAAAATACTAATCGTTAACCTACCAGACTGTAAGGTATAATCTCCCTTCTTGATGGTATCGCTAAAACCGTGTAGCAATACCGGCACAATGTCCAGCTTATATTTTTCGGCCAATAGAAACGCTCCTTTGTGGAATCTTTTCATTTCACCATTTGTTGACCTAGTACCTTCGGGAAAAACGGCTATTGAATACCCTTCTTTCAAACTCTGCTCTATACTATCAAAATTATCCTCAATACTATTAATAGATGTGGGGAAACCGGCATACCTTACTATGACACCAAACAATGGTGAATTCCACACCCATTTCTTGCTTAATATTACTATTCTTTTGTTGAGCATCAATACTGCCAGTATATCAATAAAAGACTGGTGATTTGATACAATAATAGCGGGCTTATCAAAGGTTTCGTTGTGAGGGTTTCTCACTTCCTTTCTCACGTTGGTCATCAGGTAAATTACACTGCCTGCTGTTTTGCTAATCACATAACTAAGCAAGGGTCTTTTTACTTTGCGCGGAAGCGGAAACAGCATTAATACAAAAACCACCAGCGAAAGAAATACACTGCCCAAAGCAAAATAACCGAAGGCTATGATGGAAAAAAATGTGGTAGCAAGTGTGAGTGGGGCTAATTTTTTATCAACCCTTTGTTGAACAGCAAAGTTGAATAGAATTGGCTGCAGCGTAAGCGAGATAAATGAAATACAAAACATGCCGATTACTGACAACAATGCAATAGAATGTAAAGCAGGATGTTTAGAAAAAATTAAAATTCCGGTACCAATAACAGTGGTGGCGGTAGAGAGTAAAATAGAACTTCTGTAGGAGCTTAATTTGTCTTTCCCGATTCTGTATTTACTCAACAGTCCATCGGTTACGAAAATGCAAAAATCATCTCCCAAGCCAAAAATGAAGGTGGTGATAAGTACATTCACAAAGTTGAATTTAATATCGAAGAGGCCACAAATTCCCAAAATCCAAACCCAACTTAAAGCCATTGGAAAAAAGGTCATCAAGGCAAGTTCGATTCTACCATAGGTGAGTAATAGCGTAAAAAACACTAAGCCCGTGGTGATTAGCAAAATGAAATTAAAATTATCGCTAACAGTGGTCACAAGGCTTTCGGCCATCTGTGACTTATCCACTACCAAGGCATTTGTTTTATTTAGTCCCGCTAGTACGTCCTCTACCGCACTCGCTTTTACATTTAGTAGGTTTATTATTTCTACTGCTCCATTCGGGTCATATAGCAGGAAGTTTTGAAATAATGGTTGACTTAAGAATTCATCAGCATACACTATCGAAGCAGATTGCTCAGATTGTAATAAGTCGTAAAACGATGCAAAAGCATTTTCTTTAAGACCCACATTTTTACTTGCCGTTTTGAATTGAAAAATTCTACTTACACTCGCTTCATCCACATAAACTTTATTCCAATTAGACGCCCTCAAAGCGGCCTCCTTACTACTTGGGAAAATATGATTGAGGCTGATTACCGAATTGCTCAAGCCCTCCATCTGGATTGAATCCAAAACTTGGGTTAATCGCACATTATTATCCAATGCGTCCTGAAAGCTGTTGCCCTTGCTTACTGCAAAAATTACACGCTCCCTTTCATCCGAATTAGTAATAACAGCTTCTGCCTGTAGCAACTCCGCTGACATGTAATTTATCTTGTTCAGGTCATCTTCAAAAGAGGCCTTGCCAACAAAAAAGCTCAAGAATACGCTGATCGTTACTATTAAACCCAGCACCACGCTTTGTCTTCTTTTAAGGAATAGGAAGAACATTTGGAGCACGCCATCTCGGTTGTTCGAAGTGCTGCTGCCACTGCTAGGAGCAAACAAATGCGGCATTACCAGCAACACAAAAAACAGCGTTCCGATAAGGGTCATTGAAGCCAAAATTCCAAAATCACTTAGCACTTGCGAATCCACAAAAAGTAAACTCATAAAAGCTAGGACTGTAGTAAAGCAGCTGAGAATCAACGAACCTGAAATATCTACAAGAGCACTCACCACAGACCTGGAATGGTTTAAGTGAGTGAAAAGGTGAAAACAGTAATCTAAGGCTATACCCAGCACTATAGAGCCCGCAGCAAGCGATAGCACAGATACTTCGCCAGTAAACCAGTACAAGGCCGCAACCCCTAGGGTAAGACCAAAAAATGGTGGGAGTAAAAACAAGAAAGGAATAAACCACTTACGGTAATACCAAAACAACAAAGCCAATATGAGCAACACGGCCAATCCACCAGCCAGCTTCGCATCAGTTTTTATTTGTGCCGCATTGGCTGCAGCTACTACCGGCCCACCATACAGGTATATTTTAGCATGAGGATAATCAAGCAGCACCTCTTGCTTTACCTGCTGCAGCTTGCCTATGAGCTCACCATTATTTTTTGATTCGGAGGGTGCAAAGGCAGGACTAATAATAAGAAGTAAAAACTTTCCATCCTCAGTAAACAGATGCTTGTCTTTGAGCAAAAAATCTCCAGCTTCATTCAGGCTCATTACCTTTTGCAATACCCGGCCCTGCATACCCATAGGGTCTTTCAATAAATAATCCTTGAGGGCAAAACCTTCGGGAGACATCAATTTGGATATGGTACGATCTACCGTTTTCTGGATGCCCGATGAGTCCATTTGAGCTGCTATCTCATTTTGCTCAGAGGTGTCTAAAAAAAGTGCAATATTTTGATAAAAGAAATCCAATTCCTGGGCGGCATTATCCGTCTCTATTCGAAACTGAATGTTTTTCACCAAAGATGTATCAAGACTATCTACCCGGGCAAAATAGGACTCAGCGATTGGAGTAATAGGGATGGTGGCATCCAAAGAATCATCTACACCAATGGCCACCACCATCTTGCTGGCCAAGGCCGATTTTTTGAAAAAATCTTGATATTGCTGAAAGTCTCCACTTTGCGGAAGAGCTTTAGAAACATCCTCTTGTATCGCAATTTTAGAGGCTTGAAAACCGAGAAATGCCCATATTACCAAAACTAGTAATAGCCATATTCGTCTCCATTTTTGCAAAAAAAAGTAGATTCCCTTTATCATATATCCTGTTGAACCTATTCCCCTTCCTTTTTAAAATTCTAGCGGGCGCTTTATAAGTTGCGCAAAACTAATTTTAAGTTTTAGTAATTAAAGTAATTCGCAGGCTAATTACAGGCGAGCTAATACTATTGTGGCGTGTAAAATCTTAGCATTTACTTGATTACTAGGAGCCCTATACTTTTATAATTTTACTAAAATAACCTAAGTTTGCCGCCCTTTATTGATGGCCTCTAAAAAAGGCTCAACCTACCCGATTTATGCAATTATTAGATTTTGAAAAATTCTTTGAAACCGGCTCTTCTTTTGAGGTTCCTGAAGAGGTTATAGCCCGAGTAGAAGCTTCACATGATTTTCTACTTAAGTTTTCTAAAGACAAGGTGATTTATGGCATCAATACTGGATTTGGGCCCATGGCTCAATATAAAATAGATGCCCAAGATCAAATTCAGCTGCAGTACAATCTAATACGTAGTCATGCTACGGGTCAAGGAACCCCAATAAGCACAAAGGATGTACGAGCCGTAATGCTTTGCAGGTATAATACCTTAAGCTTAGGCTACTCTGGCGTAAGCCGTGGCGTTATCGAACAATTAGGGGCTTATATTAAAAATGACCTATGCCCGATAATACCTGAGCACGGTAGTGTAGGCGCCAGTGGAGATTTGGTACAACTGGCTCATTTGGCCCTTGGGCTTATTGGCGAAGGCAAGTGTGCATATAAAGGGGCAGTAAGACCTGTATCTGAGGTATTGGAAGAATTGAACTTACAGCCTTTGGAGCTAAAACTAAGAGATGGATTAGCCTTGATAAATGGTACCTCTTGTATGACAGGCATCGGAATGATTAATATCAAACATGCTCATAATCTTATAAACTGGAGTACCCTGGTAGGTTCTATTATCAACGAACTTGTAGAGGCTTATGACGATTCTTTCTCAGAAGAGCTAAACAGGGTAAAAAGACATAGAGGGCAAAACAAAGTTGCCAAAGCCATGCGCAGCAGCTTGGCTGATAGCAAGAGAATCAGAAAACGCGAAAATCATTTATTTGCAAGCGTGAGTAGCGAAAAGGTGATTCCTATAAAAGAAAAAGTACAGGAGTATTATTCATTTAGGTGTATCCCTCAAGTGCTAGGCCCTGTGCATGATGAAATTTGTAATGCCGAAAAAATATTGGTTGAAGAAATTAGCTCGGCCAATGACAACCCCATTATTGACATAGAAAAACAAAACGTGTATCACGGTGGAAACTTTCATGGCGACTATGTGGCCTATGAAATGGACAAGTTGAAAATTGGTATCACTAAGCTATCTATGCTTTGCGAAAGACAATTGAATTATTTGCTGAACGAAAAGCTAAACGATCGCTTTCCCGCTTTTTTAAATCTTGGAAAATTGGGTTTAAACTTTGGAGTGCAGGGAATACAATTTACCGCAACCTCTACTACTGCCGAAAATCAGACTCTTTCGTTTCCAATGTCTATTCATTCTATTTCTAATAATAATGACAATCAGGATATAGTAAGTATGGGTACCAATGCGGCCAATATGTGCCGCAAGGTTATCGAAAACAGTTTTCAGGTTTTAGCCATTGAAAGTATTGCCATAGCACAGGCTATAGATTATATCGATGTGGACCATACACTAAGCGAAAACACCCTTAAGTTCAGAAAAATGATTCGCAATTTTGTGGCTCCTATAAAGGAAGATCGTTTTTTAGCGGAAGAGATTGCAAACCTTACCGAACACCTTAAAAAGGAAAAAGCTTTTGTTAGCATAGAGGCTTAATAATTTTTAGAAGTATGAAGAAAAAATACGCGTTAGTTACTGGTGGATCAAGGAGCATAGGAAGGGCCGTATGCCTTACCTTATCTAAAGACCTTGGCTATCCAATCCTACTCAATTACGTTTCAAACGACCAAGCTGCCCAAGAAACTGCAGAAGAAATAAAAGCCAATGGAGGCGAAGTTCAGCTACTTAAATTTAATGTAGGTGATGCTGCCGAAGTAAAGAAGGGCTTGCAACAATGGCAAGAAGAAAACCCTGAAGCAATAATTGAGGTGGTAGTTAACAATGCAGGTATTACTCGTGATGGCCTATTTGCATGGATGGAAAACGAACATTGGGATAGCGTTTTGAATACAAGTCTAAATGGATTTTTCAATGTAACGCGCGAATTGATTCAACCTCTATTGCGAAATAGATATGGTAGAATTATTAATATGGTATCTGTATCGGGCCAAAAAGGTACTCCGGGGCAAGTAAACTACTCGGCTGCCAAAGCCGGGCTTATAGGAGCCACTAAGGCCTTGGCGCAAGAAATTGCCAAAAGAAACATTACAGTAAATGCAGTAGCACCCGGATTTATTAGAAGTGATATGACAAGCGATTTGCCAGAAGCTGAATTGAAAAAATTGGTACCTATGAACCGCTTTGGCGAGGTGCAAGAAGTAGCTGATTTGGTTAGTTTTTTAGCTTCTAAAAAAGCGAGCTATATTACAGGAGAAATCATAAATATTAACGGAGGTATTTATTCATAATATGAATAGGGTAGTTATAACCGGCATCGGAATACATTCTTGCTTAGGCAATGATATTGAGGAAGTGCGCAACTCTTTGTACAAAGGGCAATCTGGAATTGTATTTGACCAGGAGCGCAAAGACTTTGGTTTTCGCTCTGCCCTTACCGGCAAGGTTTCATTACCCGATTTAAAAGGTGTATTAGGAAGACGTGATCGCCTAGGTCTTTCTGAAGAAGCCATATATGCCTACGTGGCTACTACCCAAGCCTTGGCGCAAGCCAAAATGGACGAAGATTTTATTGGTAAAAATGAAGTTGGGATCTTGTATGGCAATGATAGTTCAGCCAAAGCCGTAATGGAATCCATCGATTTGATCAGAGAAAAAAAAGACACCACCCTATTGGGTTCGGGTTCCATATTTCAGTCTATGAACTGTACGGTAACGATGAACCTTTCCACCATCTTCAAACTGAAGGGCATCAACTTTACCATAAGTGCAGCCTGCGCTAGTGGATCGCATGCTATAGGTTTAGGATTTCATATGATACAATCAGGCTTGCAGGATCAAATAATATGCGGAGGGGCGCAAGAAGTAAACATGTTTGCCTTTGGCAGTTTTGATGGCATAGGAGCTTTTTCTACAAATGAAGCAGTACCTGTGGCAGCATCACGTCCATTTGATAAAGACAGAGATGGCTTGGTACCAAGTGGTGGTGCAGCTACAGTAATATTAGAAAGTTTAGAATCGGCACAAAAACGAGGTGCTACTATTTTGGGTGAAGTAAAAGGTTATGGTTTTTCGTCAAACGGAGAACATATTTCTAACCCCAACCTGGATGGACAAGTAAGGGCGCTCCACATGGCCTTGAAGCAAGCTGGATTGAGCACAAGCGATATACAATACATAAATGCTCACGCTACATCTACGCCTATTGGCGATAAATATGAAGCTATGGCCCTGCACAAAGTATTTGGCGAAAGCCGCCCCATGATAAGCTCTACTAAGAGTATGACTGGCCATGAGTGCTGGATGGCGGGTGCTAGCGAGATTGTTTACTCATTAATTATGATGCATAATGATTTTGTCGCTCCAAATATTAATTTTGCAAACCCTGATGAAGACTCTGCAAAATTGAATCTGGTAACCGATACAAAGAATACTGGATTCGATTGCTTTTTATCAAATTCCTTTGGATTTGGTGGAACGAATTCATCCTTGATTATTGAAAAGTTTAAAAACTAGTAACTACACGCATGCAAAACACGATGGAAAAATCAGAAATCATTGAAACAATTAATGGTTTTCTCGTTGAGGAGTTTGAGGTTGATCAGGCAGTAATTAAGCCTGAGGCTAACTTAAAAGATACACTTGATTTGGATAGCCTGGATTATGTTGACCTTGTAGTTATTATCGAAAGCAACTTTGGTTTTAAGGTAACGGGTGAAGACTTCGTAAACATCCATACTTTCCAAGATTTCTACGATTTTGTAAACCAAAGGCTAAATGGCTGAATGGCAGGGAAAAAGTAAAGGCACCCCTCTCGGTTATAAAATTTTCATTTTTGTTATTAAGAATTTAGGAATAAAGGCAGCGTACTTATTGCTATACCCTGTGGTTGCTTATTACTATTTCTTTTCGCGCGCTTCAAATAAAGCGCTCAATGAGTATTTCTCAAAATTGCTAGCCATCAATCCAAACCTAAAAACTTCGCGCTATAAGTCCTATTACAACTTGGGCCAGGTAATAGTAGATAAGACCGCAGTGATATCGGGCGTGCACGGTGAATTTAACATCACGCATGATGGTGGCCAATATTTAGAAGCCATGTCTAATGACAACTCAGGTGGTTTTTTGATAAGTGCACATGTGGGAAACTGGGAGGCAGCAGGTCACTTAATGAAACGATTCAACCGACCGATAAACATAGTATTACTAGATGCTGAGCACGAACAAATAAAAAAAGTAATAGACAACGCTGTAGGTGAAAGAAATTTTAAAATGATTCCTATGAAAGCAGATATGTCTCATATTTTTAAAATAAAAGAGGCAGCCGAAAAAAAGGAACTCATTTGTATCCATGGCGATCGATTTTTGCCAGGTAGCAAAACCCTACGTGCCAAATTTTTAGGCCATGATGCATTATTCCCGATGGGCCCGTTTGCTATGGCCGCCAAACTGGGACTACCCGTAGCATTTGTTTACGGCATGAAAGACAGCCCAACCCATTATCACTTTTACTGCAGCAAGCCTCAATTTGAAGTAAAAGATAAAAACAGCATCTTTAAGGATTATCTAGATTTGCTGGAAACAATGGTTCAACGGTACCCAAATCAATGGTTTAATTATTTTCCCTTTTGGGCAAATAGCTCCAATACTAACTAAATACTATCACAATGGCCTTGGTAAACGAAAGTGATGTTTTAAAATATATTCCACAGCGCAAGCCCATTGTAATGGTGAGTGAGCTGGTACAACACAGCGAATTGCTCTCTACCTCTCGCTTTCAGGTTTCACCGGATAATATGTTTTGTCAAAACGGTTGCTTTACTGAGCCTGGCCTAATAGAAAACATAGCGCAAACAGCAGCCCTGCGCAGTGGCTATGAAGCAAGTATTAATAGTACTGGCGATGAAGATGCACCGGTTGGTTTTATAGGGGCAGTATCCCGATTAAAAATAGACGCCTTACCAGCAGACAATAGCTTATTAGAAACTACAGTGGAGGTGTTAAATCAAATATTTGGGGTAACCTTAGTAAAAGGGACTACCATGGTAAATGGCAAACAGGTAGCCGAATGTGAAATGAAAATTGTACTGGCGAATGGTTGAATTGGTTTCACATATTGATTTTAAAGTGCGCTTTAGCGAGGTGGATTCTATGCGCATAGTGTGGCATGGCAATTACCTGAAATACTTTGAAGATGGCCGCGAAGCTTTTGGCGAAGAACATGGCATTGACTATTTGAAGATATACGAAAATGGGCACCTCACCCCTATCGTTCATACCGATATGGATTTTAAATCGCCTTTGCGCTATGGCGACCTTGGCACCATCGAAACCAAACTAATTAACACTCCGGCAGCCAAAATCATTCATGAATACCGCATCTTCAATTCCATTACCAAAAAGACTTTAGTAACTGGAAAAACCATACAGGTGTTTACAGATGTTGATGGTGTTTTGCAGCTCAATAATCCTCAATTCTTTGAGGAATGGAAAAAATCAAAAGGCCTGCTATAAGTGGAAATTTACTTGGGAGCATCAGGGGCTATTTGCCCATTAGGCCGTAGCCTCGAAGATATATACCGCGCTATGGCTGCGGGCAAATCAGGTATTTCGAAACACGAAAATGCCTTTGATTTAGGCAAAGATGAATACCTGGGAATTATACCTGATAGCCTTCTGGAATCTGCTGAAAGTAGCAAACTAAGAAATATGATTTGCCAGGCGGTAAATCAAACTATAGAAGGGCTACATAAGCCTGAAATACTAAGTAGCGCTGATACCCGTGTTATTTTTTGCAGCACCAAAGGCGAGATAGATCAGATAGAAGGTGATGATTTTGAAAATGCTCAACTCTTTAGCATTGCCAATTTTCTTCAAGAAAAATACAAACTGAGCCATAAGCCCACTATTATTTCTACCGCCTGTATTTCGGGTTTAATGGGTATCATCAATGCTGCTCGATTAGTAGAAAGTGGGATGGCCAAAAACGTTTTGGTGATTGGTGCTGACTTGGTAACAAAATTCACCCTCTCAGGTTTTATTTCATTTTATGCTACAGCTACCTCTGTAAGCAAGCCTTATGATAAATACCGGGATGGAATAAACCTGGGCGAGGCAGCAGCTTCCATTTTAGTGACTTCAGATAAATCTATTTTCAAAAAACCTTTAGGAACATATCTTGGTGGTGCTTCGGCTAATGATGCTAATCATATATCGGGGCCATCGCGCACTGGCGAGGGCTTGGTACGAAGTGTTGCCAATGCCATGACCAAAGCATCCGTAGTGGCTGATGACATACACTATATCTCTGCACACGGCACCGCCACCAAGTTTAATGACGAAATGGAGGCCATCGCTTTTGATCGTCTACAGCTAAACCAAGTTCCGCTAAACAGTTTTAAAGCTTATTTGGGGCACACCTTAGGCGCAGCAGGACTTATTGAAACCTTGATAGGCTTGGCATCACTAAATGAAGGAACCCTACTTGCTTCTAAAGGATTTGAAACTGCTGGCGTAAGCAAGCGAGTAAAAGTACTGGCTGAAAATCTGGATGGAAATTTTAATACGATGCTCAAAACCTCCTCTGGCTTTGGAGGCTCTAATGCAGCGGCAATTTTTAAAAAACAAGGATGACAGACT
>JAUICR010000082.1 GCA_030427785.1 Bacteroidia bacterium
GTTGCGAAATTTTTCGGCCCAATTATCCATAAAGGATTTTCGGGGTTTTGCCTGTTTTGCTTCGTTCTGTTCTGTTTCTGTTGGCTCGTTTTCTTGCTGGCCTTCATTCGTCACGCTTAGTTCGTCCATGGTTTGGCTTGCCTCCGGGCTATCTAATTCTTCGGCAATCAAATTGCGAATATTGTTTTTTGCCAATCCTTTAAGTACCAGGCCTACTGCAGTGGCATAAGCTGGTGAGCTGTATTCCTCGTCAGAGTCGCCAGCCAAATGTTCGTTGGGGTAGCCAATTCTAGTATCCATACCGGTTACAAACTCTGTAAGCTGCTTGATGTGTTTCAAGTGGCTGCCACCACCAGTAAGTACTATACCGGCTATCAGTTTTTTCTTGTTCTCATCGTGCCCGTAGTTCTTGATTTCTAGGTACACCTGCTCAATGATTTCTACAACACGTGCATGAATAATACGCGAGAGGTTTTTCAGCGAAATCTCCTTGGGTTCGCGGCCACGCAACCCCGGTATGCTTACTATTTCATTTTCTTTATTCTCTCCTGGCCATGCTGAGCCAAATTTTATTTTGAGCAATTCCGCTTGCTTTTCAATGATCGAACAGCCTTCTTTGATGTCTTCTGTAATAACGTTTCCACCAAAAGGGATAACCGCGGTATGTCTGATTATACCATCCTTAAAAATAGCAACATCTGTAGTTCCGCCCCCTATATCTACCAGTACCACACCTGCTTCTTTTTCTTCTTGCGAAAGCACAGCCTCTGCAGATGCCAGCGGCTCAAGGGTAATATCGGCTACATCCAGTTCGCTGCTTTTTACACAGCGGCCAATGTTTTTTATCGAGCTTATTTGTCCTACTACAATGTGGAAGTTGGCCTCAAGGCGGCTTCCATACATCCCTTTCGGGTGACGAATTTCGGCTTGGCCATCTACCTTAAACTCTTGAGGGAGCACATGAATGATCTCCTCGCCAGGCAGCATTACAAGGTTGTGCACATTTTTTATCAGGTCATCTATGTCCTGCTCCTCTATTACATCATCCGAGTTTTTTCTAACGATATAATCGCTGTGCTGTAAACTGCGAATGTGCTGGCCGGCAATACCCACCACTACACTTTTTATGGTCTTACCAGAATTGTTTTCGGCTTCGCCTATAGCTTGCTGTATAGATTCGATAGTTTGGGTAATATTAGTTACCACCCCACGATGAACCCCTAGAGATTTAGCTCTCCCCATTCCCAAAATTTCAAGCTTTCCGTGCTCGTCCTTTTGGCCAATCATAGCTACAATCTTTGTTGTACCTATGTCTAGTCCTACAGCAATATTTTCAGGATTCATACTATTCATATTTTTTTGCAAATTACCTGGCCTTCATACTTTAAATTCAAGCTGGCGATGCTATCTAAGTTTTGTTTACTTACCACTTGCTGATAAAAAGTGCTAAGGTTTTTTAGTTTTACATCTATCTTTTCTGGTGTTCCTAAATAGATTTTATGTCGTCCTTGCCTTGGATACAATACCCAGGTGTCATCATTATTTACGTGCAACCCGCTGATGAAATTGCTATAAAAGGCATCTTTTTCTAAATTTTGGAAAAAGAGAAATATTTGATTTCTGTTTTTGGCAGAAACATTCCCAGTAATCAGCGGAACGGCAGCCGAAAAATTAGATGAGAGAGCCATGCTGTCGCCTTGCTCAGCTATGTAATAGTCACTGCGTGAATTACGTACACGGATACAGGGCTTCTTTTGCTCTACACGTATTCTTAAGATACCGTCTAATGCCGAATATACCTCTGCTTTCCTGATAGATGGGTGATTATCAAGGGATTCTTCTAACACAGAAATGTTAATTTCTTGAAAGGAAATACTATCTACCAAGGGATACGCATCGCGTACCATGTCTTCCACCTCGGTTTGCGTTACAAAGTATTGAGCATTGCTTTCCAGAATTTTTATTTCTAGCTGATTTATAATGAGTTGCTGCTTTTGGCTGTGGCCAAAAGCAAGTAAAAACAGGAGTAGTGCAAAGCCACCCACCCAGCTTAGTATGTTCCAAATTTTTTTCATTGGAGTAGCTTCATTTTTAGTTGATTTACCAACATTCCTATGTCGCCTGCCCCAATAGTTACTATTACTTCGGGCTTATTGTAGCCTACATGGGTTAGTATTTCTTGTGCCGAAAAATGATGCTTGTTCTCTAATTGTACCTTAGAAAGTAGCATACTAGAGCTTATTCCGGGGATGGGTTTTTCTCTGGCAGGAAAAATGTCCATCAGTATTAGTTCGTCTACTTCTGATAATGACGCTGCAAAATCATCGGCAAAATCTCGAGTTCTGCTAAAGAGATGCGGCTGAAATATGGCGGTGATTTTCTTGTTAGGATATAATTCTCTTATCGAGCCTATCAAGGCGTTTATCTCGGCCGGATGATGTGCGTAGTCATCTATATATACCAGCTCAGGGCTTTTTATATGATAGTCAAACCTTCTTTTTACGCCTTTAAAACTTGCTATTCCTTTGGATACTTCCTCACTCGTCAATCCGAAGTTTAGAGCTAAAGCTGCTGCTGCTATCGCATTTTCTACATTGTGCCTTCCGGGTAGTCCGCTACTAATGTTTTCTATCATATCGCCTGAGGGCAATATCAAGTCAAAGGTATAGTTGTGATTTTCTATCCGCACATTTCTGCCAGAGTAGCTCGTACTTCCCTCTATGGAGTAGGTAAGGCCCTTAAGTTTTGTGTTCTCGTGTACTATGGCAATTTTTTCAATTCTATCCTTGAACTGCCCAAAGGTGTTTTCCAACTCTTTAGATTCGCCATAAACATCTAAATGATCCGCATCAATAGAAGTGATAATTCCGCCTGCAGGGCTTAATGATAAAAAGCTTCTGTCGTACTCGTCAGCCTCAGCTATCAAAATGCTATCGGCCTTTCCGGCAATAAAATTGGTGTTGTAATTGGATGAAATACCACCCAAAAAGGCAAAAACCGAATGGCCGTTTGACTTAAACAAATGAGCCAAAAGGGCAGAGGTAGTGGTTTTTCCGTGTGTGCCGGCTACGGCTAGGCAAATGTGTTTTTTGCTAATATCACCCAATACCTTTGCTCTTTTCTCCAGCACGAATTCATTCTTTTTAAAGTATTCAAGCTCAGCAAGGTCATTGGGTATGGCCGGTGTGTATATTACATGGCAATTTTCTTTATCCTTAAAGGGTGCAGGTATGGCAGCCACCGAATCTTGATAGTGAATAAGCATACCCTCTGCCTCCAATTGCTCGCATAATGGGCTGCGCACTCTATCATATCCAGCTATTTTATGACCGAGACTCAGGTAATACCTAGCTAGGGCGCTCATGCCAATGCCACCAATACCAAGGAGATAATATTTCTTTTTGTCAGCCATTTTTCTTCACCATTTTCAATACTTCTTCGGCTATATCTTCTGCTGCAAAAGGCAAGGCAAACTGATCTATGTTTTTTTCCAGTTTGCTACGGTCTTTTAGCAGTGTTTCTATCTGTTGTAAAAACACCTCATTGCTTTCGCTTTCTCTAAATAAGAGTGCCGCCTGTTTTCTTACCAAGGCCGTGGCATTTTTGGTTTGATGGTCTTCGGCCACATTAGGAGAAGGAATTAATAAGGTTGCTTTCCTGGCCACAGCCAGCTCAGATATAGTTCCTGCTCCGGCACGACTTATTACCACATCCATAGCGTAGGCATCGTCCATATTTTTAATAAACGGAAGCAACCTGAAGTGCTCATTTTGCTTAGCGCCAAACTGCTTTTCAAGATTTTCGTAATACAACTTTCCTGTTTGCCAAAGCACATTTATGCCCATGCCCAAAAGGGTGTCGAGGTTGTGACTTATCAGGTCGTTTATTTTTCGGGCTCCCAAGCTGCCGCCTAATACTAAAAGTGTTTTTTGGCTAGGGTCTAGCTTAAAAGCAGCATTTGCACCATCGCGTTCAGGGTTGATTTTCTTTACAGTACTTCGTATAGGATTGCCTGTGAGTAGTATTTTGTCGGCTGGGAAAAAACGATCCATTTTCTCATAAGCCACACATATCTTGTTCACTTTTGAGGCTAGTATTTTATTGGTAATTCCTGGGTAGGAATTTTGCTCTTGAATCAGGCAAGGAATATTTTTTTGGGAAGCCACATAAAGCAATGGCCCACTAGCAAAACCTCCTGTGCCTATCACCGCATCTGGCTTAAAGTTGTTTATGATCTTCTTGCTTTTTAGGATACTGCTTAGGAGCTTACATGGAAAAATCAAATTCGAAAGCTTCAGGCTTCTCTGTATCCCACTTATCCATAATCCTTCTATAGGGTAGCCGGCCTGTGGCACGCGCTCCATTTCCATCCGGTCTTTGGCCCCTACAAATAAGAACTCCGAGTCAGGTTCCATTTCCTTGAGCTTGTCGGCTATGGCAATGGCCGGAAAAATATGACCACCTGTACCGCCTCCACTTAATATAAATTTATACTTAGGCATGGGCGGGATTTATTATCGGTTCAGAGTTCAATACTTTTTCTTCTTCAGCTATTTCCTTTTTGCCACGGCTTACGCTTAGTATTATGCCTATGGCTAAACAAGTCATCCAAATACTAGAGCCACCTGCACTTACTAGTGGCAAAGTTTGACCTGTAACAGGCAGTAGATTTACAGCCACACCCAAATTCACAAAAGCTTGAATTAATATAACGAAACCGGTGCCTATGGCTAGTAGCATTCCAAATTTTGTGGCCGACCGAGTGGAAATAACCAGCACCCGTATAAGTAGCCAGGTGTAAAAGAATACCAACATTACTCCACCAAAAGTTCCAAACTCTTCTACAATTACCGCATAGATAAAGTCAGAATTAGACTGTGGTAAAAAGTTTTTCTGAATGCTTTTACCCGGGCCTTTGCCAAATACCCGGCCTTCGGCTATCGCCATTTTAGCTTTCGTTACCTGATAGTTTTCTTCAGAGTTTCCACTGCTATAGGCTTCTATTCTCGCTTTCCAGGTTTCTACTCGATTGCTAATATTGGGGAAGGCCATTACCAGTAATATAAAGAGTAGAAATGCTACTAATCCTGACCCTAAAATGATGAAGAGGTTTTTTAAGGGGTATCCACCAATAAAGAGCAACAACATAGAAACTGTAAAAATCAAGGCAGCCGTACTAAAGTTGGCAGGAAGTATCAATCCGCATACGATAAAGATTGGGCCAAGCAGGGGTAAGGCAGACTTCTTAAGGCTCTTTAGTTTCTCAGGGTCAGCTTTGGATAAATACCTGGAGATGTAAACCATTAAAACGATGCTGGCAAAAGCCGATGTTTGAAAGGTCCAACCTAATAATGGTATCTGAATCCAGCGGGAAGCATTGGCCACACTATGTCCTTGAAACAAGGTATACACCAATAGCAAAATAGCAAATGGCAATAGCAACAAAGAAAGAGGCCCAAAATGACGGTAAGGAATTTTGTGGGCGGCATACATCAAAATTAAACCAAGAACTAGATGCATACCATGCCTTGTAAGCATGCCCAGGGTATTTCCGGTACCGTACAAAAAAGCAATATTGCTACTGGCACTATACACCGGCAGCAGACTAAACAAAGCAAGCAATACCGCGATCACCCATAGGGTGCGGTCTCCTTGTATTCTTTGTAAAATAGTGCTCATTGCTCCTTATTGCTTTTTTATTACAGTCTTCTTACTGCTTCTTTAAATTCACGTCCTCTGTGCTCGTAGTTGTCAAACAAGTCGAAACTGGCACAAGCCGGGCTAAGAAGCACAGTGTCTCCACGTTCTCCTATTTTATAGGCCATGCGCACAGCTTCATCCATATCAGCTGCGTCAACTACTAATTCTACTCTCCCGTCAAATTCTTGATGCAGCTTGCTATTGTCCAAGCCCAGGCAGATTATGGCTTTTACTTTTTCATCTACCAACGAAAAAAGCTGGCTATAATCATTTCCCTTATCTACGCCACCTGCTATCCAAATGGTTGGCGTTTGCATACTCTCTAGTGCATACCAGGTAGAGTTTACATTGGTAGCCTTGCTATCATTGATAAACTGCATACCATACACCTGCACGGTAGGTTCAAGGCGATGCTCTATGCTATCAAAGCCGGCAAGGCTTTCTCTAATTCCTTCTTTGCGAATACCCAGTAGTTTGCTTGCTAGGCCAGAGGCCATGCTGTTGTAGGTATTGTGTTTGCCTTGTAAGGCTAAATCGCTAATGCTCATTTGTTCTTGGTTTTTTATTGTTATTTGAATCTTTTTGTTCTCGTCTATCCAGGCTCCATTTAGGTCTTTCTCATTCAGGCTGATCTCTAGTTTTTGAGCCTTTATATCATGGTTGGCAATGAATTTTTGGCTGTATTCATCGTCTATGTTCCAAATGAAATAATCACTTGCATCTTGATATCTTCCAATAGCAAACTTGCTGTTGGCATACTCTTCAAGTGAGTAATTGTATCTATCCAAATGATCAGGAGTGATATTGGTAAGGATGGCAATATGTGGTTTGAAGCTATTGATGTCATCCAACTGAAAGCTTGAAACTTCCACCACAAAATATTCGGCAACACCTTCGGCCACTGCCAGAGCAAAGCTTTTACCCACGTTTCCGCAAAGTGCTGATTTCAATCCGCCATTTTCTAAAATGGCATGCGTAAGCATGCTGGTGGTGGTTTTTCCGTTGCTACCAGTTATGGCTACAATGGTTCCCTTGCAATACCTTGAGGCAAATTCTATTTCAGAAATTATTTCAATTCCTGCCTGTACTATCTTTTTTATAATTTCTGCCTTTGCGGGAATTCCAGGGCTTTTTATTATTAAATCAGCGCTAAGGATTTTATCAAAATCATGTTGACCTTGTTCATAGCTAATGGCAAGTTCTTCTAGCTGCTTTTTGTTGGAGTCTTTTATTATGCCACCATCAGATACCCAAATATCAAAGCCCTGCTGACGGGCCAATATTGCCGCGCCAATACCGCTTTCGCCTGCTCCAAGAATCGCTATTTTTTTAGGAGTATTCATTTACTAGCGAAGCTTAAGAGTTACAAAAGTTAATACGGCCAGAATGATACCTGTAATCCAAATTCGAGTAACAATTTTGCTTTCGTGGTAGCCTTTCTTTTGATAATGGTGGTGCAGGGGCGACATCAAAAAGATGCGTTTTCCTTCACCGTATTTTTTCTTGGTGTATTTAAAGTAGCTCACCTGCATTACCACTGAAAGGTTTTCGATAAGGAAGATTCCACAAAGAATAGGGATCAAAAGCTCTTTGCGAATAGCAATGGCAAATACGGCTATGATGCCTCCTATGGCGAGGCTGCCTGTGTCGCCCATAAATACCTGAGCAGGGTAGGTGTTGTACCATAAAAACCCAATGCATGCCCCAACAAATGCTGCTATAAAAACTACTAGTTCAGCCGTATTGGGTAAGTACATGATATTGAGGTAATCGGCAAAAACAATATTGCCCGATACATAAGCAAATATTCCTAAGGTGACACCTATGATGGCTGAAGTTCCTGTGGCTAAGCCATCAATGCCATCGGTAAGATTGGCTCCGTTAGAAACGGCTGTAATAATAAAGATGACGATGGGAATAAAAATCAACCATGCCCATTTCAGGTAGTTGTCGCCCATCCAGCTTATTAATACTGAATAGTCGAATTCGTTGTCTTTTACAAAAGGTATAGTGGTAGTTAAAGACTTTTCGGCTTCACCATACTGTGGCAATTGTTGAAAGGTTCCTTCTGAAGTTTCAATCGCCTGAGCGGTTTGAATACGTTCTTTTACAGTTACCCCTTCATTAAAATAAAATATAGCTCCTACTATGATTCCAAGACCTACTTGACCAATAACTTTGAATTTACCAGGAAGGCCTTTTTTGTCTTTTTTAAATACTTTGATGTAATCATCCAAAAAACCCACAGCGCCCATCCATACGGTGGTGATAAGCAGTGTGACGATGTAAATATTTTCGAGTTTGGCAAAAAGTAAAACCGGCACTAGAATGCCCATAAGGATAATCAAGCCACCCATAGTAGGGGTTCCCGCTTTTTCTGATTGGCCAGCAAGACCTAAATCGCGAACAGTTTCGCCAACCTGTTTTTTGAGTAGCATGGCAATAAGTCTTTTGCCAAAAACCAAACAAATAATAAGTGAGGTAATAAGGGCCATAGCCGCGCGAAAGGTGATGAACTGGAAAACACCTGCGCCCGGTAAGTCAAAAGTTTCTTTTAGGTAGGTAAAAAGATAGTACAGCATTAGCTTGGCTTTTGAGTTAATGATTCGCGTGCAATAGCCATATCATCAAAGGGCGTTTTCTCACCTTTGATTTCTTGGTATTTTTCGTGCCCCTTGCCGGCTATCAGCACTATGTCGTCTTTCTTGGCCAGGCGTGCTGCCGTTTTTATGGCTTCTTTTCTATTGCTTATGCTCAGGTATTTGTGACGCAAGTGCATTTCTACACCGGCTTCCATTTCGGCTATTATTGTTTCGGGGTCTTCGTTGCGTGGATTGTCAGAAGTAAAAATGACCTGATTGCTGTATTCGGTGGCAATCTGAGCCATCTTAGGACGCTTGGTGGCATCGCGGTTTCCTCCGCATCCTATTACTGTAATTACAGATTCGGCACCCGTTCTGATTTTGGCTATGGTTTCCAGTACATTTTTTAATGCGTCAGGTGTGTGTGCATAATCTACTATGGCGGTAATTCCTTCTGCAGACTGAAAATGTTGAAACCTTCCTTCTACTGATTGTAAATTGCTTAGTGCCGTTACTACTGCTAGTTCATCTTGATTGAGAAGCAAGGCGATACCATATACCGTTACTAGGTTCAAAGCATTAAAGTTTCCGATAAGCTTGGTCCATACCTCATGATGACCCAAAGTAAGCAGCATGCCATGCAATTGGTGCTCAATTATTTTTACTTTAAACTCAGCATCTGACTTTAAAGCAAATGTGTGTTTTTGGGCTTTGCAGTTTAGCAGCATGGTAGTGCCGTGACGATCGTCTTTATTTACTAATGCAAAGGATTTAGCCGAAAGGCCATCAAACAAGGCTTTCTTTGCCAGAATATAGTCGTCAAAAGTTTTGTGGTAATCTAAATGGTCGTGAGTGATATTGGTAAACACAGCACCAGCAAACTCCAATCCGGCAATTCGCCTTTGCTCAATACCGTGACTGCTGGCCTCCATAAAGCAATATTTGCAACCGGCATCTACCATTTTTTTCAAATAGGCATTTAGGCTTACAGGGTCTGGCGTGGTATGCGTAGCCGGAAATTCCTCTTTACCTACCATCACATTTACTGTAGATAGCAAGCCGCTCTTTTTGTCTAAAGACATGAATAAGCGATGGCACAAAGTGGCCACAGTGGTTTTGCCGTTGGTACCAGTAATTCCTATCAGCTTAAGCTTAGAAGAAGGGTTACCGTAAAAATTGGAAGCTAAAATGCCAAGAGTAGAATGCGCATCCTTCACCTGTATATAGGTTACTGATTCTACTATGTCTTGGGGTAATGATTCACAAATAATAGAACGAGCGCCTAATTCAATAGCCTTGGCGATATAATCGTGACCATCTACCTGGGTGCCGGGTACTGCTACAAACAAGGATTCACGAATCACTTTACGCGAATCGAAAACAACGTTTTGTACCGCCACATGCGTGTTTCCCACTGAGTCTAAAATGGGTGCACCGTATAATATGTCTTTAAGTAATTTCATAGATCAACCTAATTTCAATTCGATTAGGGCATTTTGATTCACGGGTGTGCCTGCTGGTGGATATTGCCATCTTACCTTTCCGTTTCCACTTACTTTTACTCGGTATCCATTGTTTTCTAATTCACTAAGCACCTCATAGCCGTTTTTGCCTTTCAGATTTGGAATCACGTTTTGTTTAATTTCTAGTGGTGCTTCATCATTTTCGGCTAGCCAGTTTGGCGAAGGATTTTGAGGTTTACTCCATTCTTGGGGTGTGTCCTGAAAAATGTTTTGAGCAATAGCTTTAAACACCGGAGCCGCCACAGCAGATCCGTAGTACCCTCTGTGATTGTTGGGTTTGTTTATTACTACTATGCAGCTGTACTGCGGATTGTCAGTAGGAAAATACCCTGCAAATGAAGCCTGGTATTCACGTGTTTCAGCTTTCCAGTATTGAAGCTGGCAGGTGCCTGTTTTTCCGGCAATGGTCACTTGGTCGTTTTCAATGTTTGTGGCGGTACCTCTAAGCACTACACCCTCAAGCATTGGTTTTATTTTGCTTAATGTTTCTTGCGAGCAAATGGCAGGATTAAGAACCTGTACTTCATTTTGCTGCACAATTTTACCATGCTTGGATATTGACTCTACAAAGCGAGGCTTTATCATAACCCCATTATTAGCTACAGCATTGTAAAATGTGAGTAACTGCAAAGGCGTTAAGCTCACCTGGTATCCAAAAGACATCCAGGGAAGTGTGATTTTGCTCCAGCTCGCGTCTGATGGTTTTGGTATTTTGGGAGCTCCTTCTCCTTTTATGGGTAGGTCTAGCGTTTTGTGCAAGCCAAGTGTGTACAGTCGGTCAACAAATCGTTGTGGGTCGTTGCCATATTTGTCATAAATCAGTTTTACAATTCCAACATTTGAGGATAATTCAAAGGCACGGCTTACGCTTATCACACCGTATCCGCCTTTTCCATTTCGGTAGTTGCTGTCTTTTACTTTGCTTCCATGTATTTCGTAAATGCCATTTTCGGTATCTACACGGGTGTTGGTATCAATAAGGCCGTCTTCTATCGCTACCATTACGGAGGCCAACTTAAAGGTTGATCCGGGCTCAGTGCTTTCCCAAACAGCATAGTTTCGCTTTTCGAAATAGGTGCCGTCTTTGGTTCTGCCCAAGTTGGCAATGCCTTTTATGGCTCCGGTTTTTACATCCATTATCACAGCGCATCCGTGGTCTGCCTCATATTGCTCCAATGCTTTTAGCAATTCATGATGCACGATATCTTGAATTTTAGTGTCAATCGTGGTAACGATGTCCAATCCATCCTCAGGTTCAATTTCATAAGATCCGGTAACCGGTTTCCAGATCCCTCGACTCACTTTTTGCTTTAATCTTTTACCATCAGTTCCACTTAGGTAATTGGAAAAAGCTCCTTCAATTCCCGTTTGCCCACGATAGTGGTCGTAGCCAATTGTGCGTTCAGCAATTTTGCCCAAAGGCATTTTGCGATAATTCTTTTGCTCGTAAATCAATCCGCCTTTATAGCGGCCCAAATTGAAAATGGGAAAGCTTTTTAGCTTTTGAAGCTCAGTAAATGATATGTCTTCTCCCAGCCTAACATAGCGCGATCCTTTGGCTCTATTTTGTTTCAGATAACTTTCCCATTGGCGGCTATTTCTGCTTGGGAATACGCTTGGTAATTTGTTTGCCAACAAGGCTACATTACTGTTAAAGTCTTCAGCTTTTACAGTGCCTGGGTCAAAAAACACATCGTACACAGGCATCGAGGCTGCCAGGAGTTTTCCATCGCTGCTAAGAATGTTGCCGCGGTCGGCTTCAATGTTTATTTCGCGCAGGGCATCGTGCTGCGATTTTAATCTCAACTCAGCTCCTTCTTTAAATTGGATGTAAAAGAGCTTGCCCAATACCAAAATAGCCATCACAAAAAATGGGATAGCTGCCAGGTAGGTTCTTGTCAATATGGGTTTTTTCTCTTCCAACTTATTTTTTCTTCTCGTTTCGGTGGATTTTTATAGGCGGCACCTCATTTTTTTTCAGGCCTAATTCCTGAGCTCTTTCTACCACCTTGTATTCCATGCTTTCTATCATCAGTCTCGATCGGGTGTCTAAGTATTCAGAGTTTAGCTCCTTTACTTGCGAGCGCAGTCTGCTTATTTGGTACACCTTGCTATCAGCCTTGTGGCTGCTGCCAATCATTATCAAAGCCAGTACACTTAGGTATAAAATGAAAGGCCAGTTTTTGGCCAGCACGGGGCTCACCAGTATTCGTCCGGTAAAAACCGAGTTTATCGCACTCCACAATCCATTTTTTTTATTTCTAGATTCCTTGCTCATGATTCTAGTTTTATTGCTGCACGCAACTTGGCGCTGCGGGCTCTTGGATTTTCATTTATTTCGTTGGCATCAGCCACAATGGGTTTTCTTGTAATAGGCTCCAGAGGTCTAAGTAGGTTTCCGTAGAAATCTTTCTGAGGCTCTCCAGCCAAATTCCCGTATCTAAAAAAGTTCTTTACCGGGCGGTCTTCCAGCGAATGATAGCTCATGCACACCAACCTTCCTCCGGGTTTTAATATTTCTGTTGCTTGTTCAAGCAATTCGTGTATTACTGCTCGTTCTTCGTTTACCTCAATGCGTATGGCTTGAAAAATCTTGGCCATAAACTGCCCTTGTTTGTGAGGAGGAGCAAAGCGCTGAAGGCAGTTGTTCAAATCCTTGGTGCTTTGCAGTGGGCGGCTATTTATTATAGCTTGACTTATGGCCCTAGGCTTCATTATTTCAGCGTAGTCCTTCAATATCTGATTCAGCTGTCCTTCTTCGTATTGATTGAGAACATGAGCGGCAGTAAGATTGCGATCAGGGTTCATGCGCATATCTAAGGGGCCGTCAAAGCGGGTGCTAAATCCTCTTTCGGGTTGGTCTATCTGATAAGATGAAACGCCAAAGTCACCTAGCAAACCGTCAATCTCCTTTACACCGTGTAAGCGCAAACTCTTTTTGAGATGACGAAAATTCGCTGGAATTAGGGTGAATCTTGAATCATCAGGTACATTGGCTTTGGCATCAGGATCCTGGTCAAAACCATACAGGTGACCTGTAGTGAGGTGTTTTAAAATCTCACGACTATGACCGCCTCCACCAAAAGTTACATCCACGTAGATGCCGTCCTCCTTGATGTCTAACAAGTCTATACATTGATGTAAAAGAACTGGTTTATGATACTCCATCTTCAGGCTGGTTCAGGCTGCCCATTACATCTTCGGCCAAAGCTCCAAAGTCTACTTCAGGATCGTTTATGGATTGCTCGTAAGCATCCTTGCTCCACACCTCTATCATTCCTACCGAAGCAGAAAGTACCAGCTCGGGCGATAGACTGGCAAAGCCAATCAAATCGTTTGGAATATTTAACCTTCCGCTGGAGTCCATATCTAGCAACTTCACGCCTGCGGTAAACATGCGGATGAAGTCATTGTTCTTTTTTACAAAGCGATTCAGTTTGTTTACCTGACTCATAGTTTGCTCCCATTCTTTCATGGGATACACCTCCAGGCATTTTTGAAAAACACTGCGTTTGATTACAAATCCACCTTCGAGTACAGGCAAAAGTTGCTTCTTAAGGGCAGAAGGTATCATCACCCTGCCCTTAGCATCCATTTTACATTCATGTACTCCTATCAAATTCAGCATCTTAAACTTTCGCGCTTTAGAGATTCAAAAGTAGAAGAATAACTCCACAATTACCCACAAACTTCCACTTTGTTGATAAGTTCTCCCACTTTGTTAATCGCGAATATGATGCATTTATTGTGAATGGCCCGCTATCCAAGTTCAGCTCTGGGATTCGGATTTTGAGGAATAGGTGGGGAGATTGGGATGAGGTTGAGTATGGTTGGTTGAATGAAGAGTTTGCAGTTCGCGGTTTGGTAGTTTTGAATCCGTGTGTGGTTTTTTCTGTAATACAAATATTGTAGGGTTAAATTACTTTTCTATCTTTAGAAGATAATCTTAAAACCAAACCTTATGAAAAGCAAGACTACAGTTTTCCATTCTTTTAGTGTAAAGGGCTGCAGAGAAGCCTCCACACACACACACACGG
>JAUICR010000083.1 GCA_030427785.1 Bacteroidia bacterium
CTTCTTATCAAAGAAAAACTCAAGATGATTACCTGCATTAAAACCTTGAACATTTTTATAATATAAGCGGATGCCACCTATTAAATGTTGCTTTTCTCGAAAGTGTGGCAAACCCAAATGACGTGTCACTACCGGTTTTTCACCTTCGGCACCTACTATATAATTTGCACTAAGGGATTGTTCTCCCGCTTGATTTTTGAAGTGCACTTCAAAATTTTCTTCCTTCCGATTTATTCCCACCACAGTGGTAGCAGACAAAAAATGGCAATAATCGGAATTCAATCGGTCTACCAAAAAGCTATCTAAGTGTAACCTTCGTGAAGTGTAAAACGGAGCGTACTTAAAGTCGTCTCCTTTAAAATCATAGCGCAATTCTTTACCATTGGGCGCATGAAAACAAAAGCCCCAGCTTTCTTGCATCTCAGCTTCGTTGGTGAATTCTTCCAGTAAGTTTGGGTCAATGCGCTTAAGCACATTGAGCACATCAACCGTAATTCCGTCCCCACATATTTTATCACGCGGAAAAGAAGCCTTATCAATCAGTACATGATCAATTTTTTGTTTAGAAAGAAAATGAGAAAGTGTGGCTCCGGCAGGCCCAGCGCCTACTATACACACTGCGGTTTTCAACATACTTTTTAGCTATCGGGGGGCCGAAGATAGTCAACCGAGTTATTATTTATTTGAAACTATAGGTAGAAGATATTTGGTATAACCATAGCCTAAGGATTCCCAAATTATTTTGAATATCAGGCATAACATTCTGAGTTCCTGCTCTTCGACAAACTCACGACTCCTCGTTATCACTATAGATTACATCCATAGCTGCAAAGCTGTCATTGAGGTTCACCTGAACTTTTACCTGCGTAAAAGCGGTGGGCAAAATGGAATTGAGATTTTCGTTGGTGAGATAAACTCGTATACCTTCAGCCTCTAATCTGCTTTTCAGCAAATGGGCTTGAGTTACATTATCAAATACTGCTATGGTGACGAGTTCTCCCATTTTAAGGTTTCTATCAAATGCACCACCTCATCGTACATAAAGTCGTTTACAGGCTGCAATGAATCTTCGTTAGGTTCTGCATAAAAGTACAAAACACCACGCAGGAAGTTCTCAGTACTATCGGTCACAAAAAACTGTACGTTGGTAGCCGCTTCTCCCCGTATGCGATAAAGGATGCCATATACATTTTCCTTCTGTCCATCTATCAATTCTTCCTTGAGGCCATCGGCTACACTTATATGCTCAAAGGCCAATCTACGGCTATCTTCCAGCAAAGTATCCAGGTTATTATCCGTTACGGGCTTATAGGTGAGTTGTAATCTCGCTTTTAATTTTGGGTAATACACATCTCCCCAGCACGGTTTCCGGGCGTCCTCCCATCGGGCGGCTTTGTTATACTCAAAGGAATAGCCACAGTTTATATCCAACTCTTGATACTCCTTTGCTGGCAAGCCAATGCGAAAGTAGCCGCGTGGTTTGGGTGTAAAGTTGTCATCTCCACCACAGGCTATTATCAAGGGGAGCAAAACCAAAAAAAACCTATTCTTCATTCGATTCGTCCAATTCAATTTCGGGTAAGGTTACCTTAAGTCGTTTTATCCTTCTCCCATCACTACTCTCTATCCTAAAGATGATATCTTCAAACACTATTTCCTCGTTTTTCTCCGGAAATTTACCTGCTATTTCAAGTACAAAGCCTGCCAAGGTATCGGCATCACCACTAGCTTCTTCCATAGATTCTCCATCTATCTCCACCACCTTAATAAAATCGGTAAGGTGTGTTTTTCCTTCAAACACGTAGGTTCTATCATCCAACTTGGAATATACCAATTCCTCATCGTCAAACTCATCACTTATTTCACCTACTATTTCCTCTATCACATCCTCTAGAGTAATGATACCTGAAGTACCACCAAACTCATCTACCACTACCGCCAGGTGAATTTTCTTTTCCTGAAACTCTTTCAAAAGGTCATCAATTTTTTTGTTCTCAGGCACATAAAAAGAATCTCTGAGCAACATACCCCAGTTGAAATTTTTACCGGCATCCTCATGGGGCAACAGGTCTTTGATATAAAGCACACCCTTTATCTGATCAAAAGTTTCTTCATAAGCGGGTATTCGGCTGTAGCCTGATTCTAAAATAATACCAAGCACTTTGTCGTAGTCCCAACTCAAATCTACGCACACCACATCCATTCGTGGTTTCATTATTTGCTTTACGGTGGTATTACCAAAGTTTACTATCCCCTGTAGCATTTTCTGCTCCTCTTGGGTAGTGTTTTCATTATGCGTGGTAATTTCTAAGGCCTGAGACAAATCATCTACAGATAAGTTTCCTGAGCTTTTGCGCAAGCGTTTCTCTATCAAATTGGTACTTCTTACCAATATTAAACTAATGGGCTTAAAAGCCCTGCGCATTACAAACATAGGGCTACACATAAGTGTAGAAAAACCCAAGGGATCTCTATTGGCATACACCTTGGGCAAAACTTCTCCGAATAATAAAATCAAAAAAGTAATAGCTACTACCTGCACTACAAAGCCCATTGTGGGGTTGTAGCTAAAATCAAACAACTCGCCCGTTAGGTAGGACGAGAGAATTACAATACCAACATTAATAAAGTTATTGCTGATTAGTATAGTAGCTAAAAGGGTTTTGGGATGATCCAAAAGCTCCACCATAGTATCATACTTGGGGTTCTTGTCATTTTTCAATCCATCAATATCTTTCGGCTTTAATGAAAAGAAGGCTACTTCAGAACCACTTACCAGGGCAGAGCCTATAAGTAGAACTAACAAAACAATGAAAGGCGCGATTAACGTAACGTCAACCGGTTTCAACACGCTTAAAAAAAACAAGTAACTCGAAGGGTCAGGGTCCAATAGAGGGAGTATTAGTTAAACTTAAAATGGTAAATCGTCATCATCACCATCAGAGCTTATATCGGCCGGAGCAGAAGCAGATGGGCTTTGCCCTTGTGAGGCGCCACCTTGATTTGAGCTTGGTGGGGCACTTAGCATCGTCATATTATCAGCATGTATCTCTGTAGAATATTGCTTTACGCCATTCTTATCATCCCAAGTTCTGGTTCTTATTTTTCCTTCTATAAATACCTTATCACCTTTGTGCAGGTATTTTTCGGCCACCTCAGCAAGCCCACGTCTTAGCACTATATTGTGCCATTCGGTAGTGGTTACTTTCTCATTTGTTTTGCGGCTCAAGTAAGTTTCTGATGTAGCAATTGGAAATCGGGCAAGAACTCCTCCCCCTTCAAAATGCTTGAGCTCAGGGTCTTTTCCTAAGTTTCCTATCAACATTACCTTATTTAATCCTCCTGCCATTTTTTTCTGCTTTCTAACAAATTTATAAAAATATACCTGCTAATTATGATCGGGCAAAGTTAGCTGAAATCTATCCAAATACTCACGTAATGGTTTTGGGAAAGCAAGAGAATTAATTGCATTTGTTTTTAGCCATTTTCCATCCAATTGCGTACTAAGGTCTGAGGCCTTTTTGATCTCAATAATAAACAGTTTACAATAAATAGTTTGATGACTTAATTTATGAGGCTTCAGTACATCTTCCTTTTTAATAGTAAGGGCAGTATCTGTTTTTAAAAAGGCTGATAGCTGCTCCATCACCTCAGCGCTGGTTAAAAGGTCTTCCGCTTCTATCAAAAAAAACTGGTGGAGTTTTTTCCAAATGTCGCTAGCCTGCCTTTGCTGAACAAAGATTTTATCACCATCTGTAAGCATTGCATAATTAAAGTAGCGCAGCCTATTGTACTTCTTCTTTTGCTTTACCGGAAAATCGTTGACACATGAATGGGTGTATGCGTAGCACATCGCAGCTAGCGGACAAGCCTCGCAATTCGGATTAGTAGGCACACATTGTATGGCGCCAAATTCCATGATAGCCTGATTATAAGTGGCTGCTTCTTTTTTGGCCAGTTGCTCTTGAGCTAATTGCCTAAACTCTTTAATTCCTTTGGAGGTATTGATAGGAGTACTTATTCCAAACAACCTAGCCAATACCCGATACACATTACCATCTACTACGGCCTGCGCTTCGTTGTACGAAAAAGAACTTATGGCCGCAGCCGTATAAGCCCCTACACCTTTGAGTTTGAGTAAATCTTTGTAATTGCCGGGAAAATCACCTTGTCGCTCATGGTGAATATATTTTGCAGTGGCGTGTAAATTTCTTGCCCTGCTGTAATATCCCAGTCCTTCCCAGTCTTTTAGCACCTGAGCTTCATCTGCCTCGGCCAAATGCCTAACCGTAGGATAATTCTTTTGGAATTTATAGAAGTATGGTAAGCCTTGATTTACACGGGTTTGCTGCAAAATGATTTCAGAAATCCAAATAGTGTAAGGATCTGTAAAATTTCTCCATGGAAGATCACGTTTATGACGCTTATACCACCTTATCAGTATTGCTTGAAGTTGAGTTAGTTTCAAAATATTTGTAATTGAAGCACTTACGAAAAATAATTTCGTGAATTCGCTTTCTCAAAACGATTAATTCACTTTATATTTGCAGCCCTCAAAATTAAGGAGTTTAATAATTAATTGATATACAAATGACTAAGGCGGACATCGTAACGAAGATATCTGATAAAACCGGCATGGAACGCGCTGACGTTCAGGCTACTGTGGAGGCATTTATGAAGGAGGTAAGAAACTCTCTAGAAACTGGCGATAATGTGTACCTAAGAGGTTTTGGAAGCTTTATAATTAAGAAAAGAGCCGAAAAAACCGGTCGTAATATTTCTAAGAACACGACTATTATCATTCCAGCACACAACATTCCATCTTTCAAACCCGCAAAGACATTTGTAGAGGCGGTGAAGAAAAAGGTGAGAGTAAAGTAGTAGTACCTTGAAGAACGGCATTGCCATATTGATTTTTCTGGGGATTGTAATTGTCGCATTCTTTTACATGTCTCCTGTTACTCCTGCTGCGGCTGAAGAGCAAGTAGCAGACATGACAGAACATGCAACGGATCATGCAACTGAACACAGCGCAGAAGCCGACTTAGACGGCCAAGTAGAAGAAGCTTTAACCAAAATGGAAAGCGGTGAATTGCCACCTATGCAAGCCATTTTGGCCATCAAAGAAATAGCCGACAACAACCCCGGTCATGTAAAATCAAACTTCACCCTTGGGGTGATGTCAATGCAAACTGGCCAGTATGACAAGGCCGTAGAACGGTTTGAAACCGTACTTGAATCAGATCCCGAAAACGGGCAAGTATGGAAGTTTTTGGCAGATGCCCAATTAAGATTGGGTGATACTGCTTTGGCAAAAGAAAACTTTGCAAAAGCTATAGAGCTAGTAGATGAATCTACTGCTGAGGCATTCAAAGAAGAATTGCCACAATTAGAAAGTATTAATTAAAAAATTTAGGATTATGCCTAGCGGAAAGAAAAGAAAAAGACATAAGATGTCTACCCACAAGCGCAAAAAGCGTCTTAGAAAAAATCGTCACAAGAAAAAATAATTTCTCTTTTTGAAATTTGATCGTACTCTCCAAAGCACCTACAAAGGTGCTTTTGGTGTTGTACTGTACAATCAAGTTTTATAAGGAATAAAACCATTACAGGTGAGTACAGAATTAATCATTAATTCAAGTACTGCCAATGAGGTAGCGGTAGCGCTACTCAGGGATGGTAAACTATGCGAGCTTCATTATGACAATGCCGAAGATTTCGCAGTAGGCGATGTATACATAGGCAAGGTTAAAAAAATTGTGCCTGGGCTGAATGCAGCCTTTGTGGATGTGGGTTATGAAAAAGATGCCTTTCTCCATTATCACGATTTAGGACCTCAAATAAAATCGCTAAACAAGTTTACTAAGCGAACCCTTACCGGTAAGCAAAGATGGTCGTTAACCGACTTTCAGGCTGAACCGGATATTGACAAAAACGGCAGTATAGACCAGGTAGTAAAATCTGGTCAAAACCTTTTGGTACAAATAGCTAAAGAACCTATTTCTACTAAAGGACCCCGCATTACTTCTGAGCTTTCGCTAGCTGGAAGATATATAGTGCTTGTACCTTTCTCTAATAGAATCAGCGTAAGCTCAAAACTTAGAGATAAGGAAGAAAAAGACAGACTAAGAAGGCTAATACAAAGTATAAAGCCTAAAGGGTTTGGAATCATTGTAAGAACCGCAGCCGAAGATTGCTCGGTAGCTGAGCTTGATGCCGACTTACAGGATTTGATAAAAAAATGGAAACAGCTGCATCGTCAGCTCCAAAGACTCAAACCTCCAGCTCGTGCGCTTCGTGAGCTCAATAAAGTTTCTACTTTGTTAAGAGACATCCTAAATGATTCTTTTAACAACCTAGTGGTAGATAGCAAAGATTTAATGGTAGAACTTCAAGCCTATCTAAAATCTATGCAACCTGGCCTAGAGAGCATAGTAAAGCTTCATGAAGGCCGAATGCCCATCTTTGAACAATACGGTATTGAGCGTCAAATAAAAAGTGCCTTTGGCCGATCGGTTTCTATGAGTAAGGGCGCGTACCTTATTATAGAACATACCGAGGCCATGCACGTAATAGACGTGAATAGCGGTAACCGAACCAATAGCAACGAAAACCAGGAGGCTAATGCCCTTACGGTAAACTTAGCTGCTGCTGAGGAGATAGGGCGCCAATTGCAATTGCGCGATATGGGTGGGATTATAGTGGTAGACTTTATAGATATGCATAAGGCCGAAAACCGAAAGAAGCTTTTTGAAAAGCTGAAAGAGGTAATGCAAAATGATAGGGCTAAGCATAAAATTTTACCTGTAAGTCGTTTTGGCTTAGTAGAAATTACACGCCAGCGTGTACGCCCCGAGATGAACATTCAAACCAGGGAAGAAAACCCTGATGGCAATGGACATGTAGAAGCGCCCATTCTTATTATTGACGAAATAGAAAGTAAATTGGAGCTTATAGCATCTCAGGAAAAAGACAAAAATATTGTCTTACACACACACCCCTTTATAGCGGCTTTTTTAACTAAAGGACTATTTTTTAATAGCCTGAGAAGACGCTGGAGTAAAAAACACAAAAAGAACCTTAAGGTAATTCCGCGTGATTCCTTTAAGTTTTTGGAGTACCATTTTTACAATAGTAAAGACGAACTCTTCGAGTTTAAATAAAATTAAAATCCCGCCTTTTTACGATTTCAGTACAAGGCGGGATTTTTTTTTACCCTTATCTCTATCAAGCATTGCTATACCGCTTTGCTAAACACCACTTTCTTTTGATGCCTATCCATTCTGGCATCCAGCACCCTGCATATATTCCGTATAAAGCTTTTGCCCAACAGGCTTACCTCTACTTGATTCTCCGAAACCTTTACCAGGCCATCTTTCGCTAGTTTAGCAAAAGCCTCCTTCAGCTCAGTTGGTCTATAATTACTTTGCCCTGGCCAAGTCGTTTGAAAATTACACATCAAATCCAAAATTCGTCTACGGATTTCCAAATCTTCCTCAGTAAGAAAATGCGTTTTTACAATAGGCGGTAAGTCTTCCTTTTTTATTCTTAGCAAATAATCTTTGGTAGCTTTTTCATTTTGGGCGTAAGCCGTCCAGCTATCGCCAATACTACTGGCACCTAATGCTATACATAGCTCCGTATGGTTGGCTGTATATCCCATAAAGTTTCGGTGAAGCTTTTTCTTCAATTGCGATTGATACAGCTCATCTGTTTCTAATGCAAAATGATCCATTCCTATATCCTTATACCCCAAGGCTTCTAAGCCCTCTTTACCCAAGGTATACAGGTTTAGCTTATCTATACCCATAGGAAGGTCGGCCTCAGAATAAGCTGTTTGTGCTTTCTTCATTTCAGGAATATGAGCATAGCTGTAAAAAGCAATTCTATCGGGCATCAGCTCCGTTAGCAGGTCTAAGTTTTTATTAATATGGGCTTGAGTTTGCTTTGGCAATCCATAGATCAAATCATAGTTTACAGATTCATATCCCAAATCTCTAGCTTGCCTGGTAACACGCTGTACATCCTCTATGGTTTGAAATCTATTGATGATTTTCATTATCTCAACATCAAAATCCTGAACACCTACACTTAGGCGGTTAAAACCCAAATCTCTTAAAGTCTTTAAATGTTCGAACGTGGTGCTATTGGGGTGTGCCTCAAAACTAAACTCATACCTATCGGGCAACAAGGCTTCAGCCAACAGTCCTTCTATCAGTAATTTTAAATTTTGGGGAGCAAAAAAAGTAGGCGTACCGCCACCCAAGTGCAACTCCTTAATTACAGGCTTTTCAGGTAGCCGAGATGTGTACATTCTCCACTCTTTCAATACCGCCTGTATATAGGGATATTCTACCGCATGATTTTTTGTGATATACTTATTGCAACCGCAGTAGGTACACAGAGCTTCGCAGTAGGGCAAATGTATGTAGAGGCTAATCTCCTTATTTCGCAAAAAACTAAGCTGCACATGCTCCATCCACTTTTGGGCACTTGTTCCTTCAGTATCCCACAAGGGCACCGTAGGGTAGCTGGTATAGCGTGGAACAGGCACATCGTATTTCTGCAAAAGTTCTAATTGCATAGCATTTAATTTTTGCCAAAAGTAGGCATGGGTTTTACTTTAAGGCATGATTTCTATCAGTTGAGGTCCACTATCTTTACGGCCTCCATTTTTACTTTATCGGCATACCAGGCTTGCAAATTTTTGGTCATCAAGCCTTTTAGTCCGGTTCCTATTTTCCGCCCATCTATTTCTTTTACCCAACTCAATGCACCCATGGTACCTGTGGTAAATACCTCATCAGCCGTATACATTTCGGCCATACTCAAATCTTTTTCCTGGTAGGGCAGATTGTGGGCCTGGGCAATTTCCATTACCGCTTGCCGCGTAAATCCCGGTAAGCAACTATTGGCAAAAGGTGTATATATCGTTTCGTCTTTTACCAAAAAGATATTGGTAGCATTAGTTTCGGAAAGAAAACCCTGCTGATCTAGCATCACCGCATCATCCGCTCCGGCATAGTTAGCTTCTATCTTGGCCAAGATATTATTGAGCAAATTGGCATGGTGTATTTTTGAATCTAAAGCAAAAGGCGGATTTCTGCGCACCGATGAAGTAATCAGCTTAAGACCATCATCACCGTACACCAATCCTTTGTATTCGGCCAGTACAATAAGGGTACACCCAAAAATATTAAGCTCCGGGTTCATCCCCGAAGTGCTTTTTAAACCGCGGCTAAGGGTTAAGCGAATGTGCACACCATCCACCATTTTATTTGCCTTTAAGGTTTCTGAAATGGCAGAGCGCACCTCATCGCGGCTCGGCACATTTTTAAAATCGAGAATATGGGCCGAATGCATCAATCTATCCAAATGCTCTTCCAACTGAAATATACTTCCACTGTATAAGCGCAGTCCTTCCCACACGGCATCACCACCTTGCACGGCACTATCTAATACCGATACCTTGGCATCTTCACGTTTCTGTAATCCATTTACATATACCCAAGTTCCCTCGTTTCTTGGATCTGGTTTATTTAGTTTACTCATCTTTTATAGTTCAATATTTCATTATACAATTCCTTACTCTGCTTTAATAACTCTTCGCATCCATCAGGGCATTTATACTCTTGAGTATCTACCGGTGTAAACCCCGTACTCTTATGCACACTATGGTACCAATACTTAGCCCATACCCCATCCTCTCGTCTTGCGCCTGCTTTCCATTGTAGCATGTTTTCACTAAAAGGGATATCTAAGTATTTACATAAATTTTTAAGTTCACCTGCCGGGTTATTCCGCAATGCATCTGATTGAAGCACATAAAAATCTTCATTTTCAGCAACTAAATAACGTAGCAAGCCAAGCTGATGCTTATATCCTAAATCCAACACTGTAGGGCTTTCTATTTGCTTAGTATACGATGTAAGCACTGCCTCGGGGGCTCTGCATAGTATTATGTTTTTAAATGATTTTACCAGAGGCAAATCCATCCCTTCCAGATGATTGGCCATGTTTTTAATAAACAACACGGGGCTATCATTTTTAGTTTTTATTTCACTTAATACTTTTTGTTGATCCAGTTCCATTGTTAGCAGCACCTCATCTCTGGATGGGCGCCATACGCCTGTTTGCTGCAGGAAGGCTCCAAAAAATGGTTCGTCCAAAACGGTACAATCCTGCCTATTGGCAAATGAATACATCAATGCCGTAGATACATTTCTTGGGCCCGACCATAATGCTATCCTAGTTGTTTTCACATGAATGATTTCGATGCAAAATAGTTGTTCTTTAAGATATGCTAGCACTCAATACCTTAGGTCATTATTTATTCCTTGTACTCCAAAGTTATCACAGATCAATACCTGCTCCTTACCTTTGGCCCATGAGCTATCTATTCTTCAAATCTTTGCACATTATCGGCTTTGTAAGTTGGTTTGCGGGTATCTTTTATATCGTGCGCCTATTTGTGTACCACCGCGAAGCTTGGGATATGGAAAATGAAACGGGTAAAATATTGCGCGCTCAGTATGAGGTAATGGAAGGCCGTCTTTTTTACATTATTCAAACCCCAGCCATGATCATTACCCTGATAGGCGGAATAGGAATGCTGATTATAAATAACAGCTGGCTAACACAAGGGTGGATGCACCTTAAGCTCACCTTGGTAGTGGGCCTCATCCTATACCACTTTAGCAATCTCAGGCAGCTCAATATTCTGAAAAAGGGACCCAGCTCCATGTCTAGCTTTAACTACCGCTTGTACAATGAGCTACCTACCCTAGTACTTATAGCCATAGTAATGATGGCCGTGTGGAAAAACCTAAATGGCTTGTGGCTAGGGCTGGTGCTTCTCCTTGTGCTTGGGGTATTGTTTTTTGCTGCCGCCAAATGGTACAGGCGCATTAGAGAAAAATAAAAAAGCCGCTAGTATAAACTAACGGCTTTCTCGGGGTTACATCATCCGGGTAAAGCTTACCCGAGTTGATATTATTTAGTGCAGCTATCTAATATCTTCCTTTTGGTTTCAATGATTAGAAACTTAATCGTCAAGTTGACTTAGCTTACTTGAACTAGAAAATGTGAATAGTTCACCGAAATCATTTGAATTACTTGTGGTTCTTCCTTTTTCATGGCTTTATTTTTTATGAGTGAGTTTCTTAGGGTCAAATTTAGGTGAAAAAGCCCTTCCAATTTACAACTGTCTGGTTTGCAGTATAGTTACGTTATTTCAAAAAAATACCAGCAATTATTTAAGTGGTTAATCTTCTAGGGGTTACATAATTCATTAAGGCATCCATATTTTTTGAAAAAAAATATGGACCCCTCTTGAAATCCTTCATTTTTAGTACTTTATAGGTGATGTCAGCGGGGTAAAAACATCAGAAATAAAGAATTTTACATAAAGCTATAATTCATTGCAATGCAGCTTGCAACATCCCATTAAAAACATTTAAATTTGCCGACCCTTAAAAAGGGCCCTTAGCTCAGTTGGTTAGAGTAGAAGACTCATAATCTTTTGGTCCGGGGTTCGAGCCCCCGAGGGCCCACAAAACGAGAAAACCTTCTCGGCTTAGCCGAGAGGGTTTTTTTTATGGGTACTGGGCCAGTTTGTTATTAACTTGATAATAGCTTCTTGTCTAATTTAGACTTCCCAATAATTACAATACTTAATATTGTGTTATGCAACTAAATTTCTCCGGACACGACACGTTTCATTGCCGCCAATTTTGGCTAAAGAAGGGCTATGACTTTATTAATCAAGGAAAAAGATTTCCCGATGATGATGCACCAATAGCACTTGGAGTGGGAAAAAACATGGTAGCTGGCATTCGGCATTGGCTACGTTCTTTTGGCATCACAACAACTGAGGATGAATTAACCCCAATAGCTAGAAAACTTCTAGCTGATGATGGGTGGGACCCATTTCTGGAGGACCAGGGATCTTTATGGTTACTTCACTATTTACTTATTAAAGAAGACTACGCTTCTCTATATAAAATCATTTTTGCAGAACTAGTGAACCAAAGACCAGAGTTTACTGAGCAGCATTTTATTGCCTACATTAATGAACATAAGGACGGAGAATACAACCAAAACACCTTAGCACGAGACTTTACTGCGTTTTACAGGAACTACTTTGGTAGAATGAATAAGAATGATGTAGAAGAAAGCTTTACAGGAATTCTTACCGAACTACACCTCCTAAAAGAAAAGAAGAAAAAACACCTTAGTAATACTGGTAAAGAAGTTGAGCATTCATTTTGGGTACTGGAAAGAGACAAACGAGACAACCTCCCTGCTCACATCCTCCTATTCGCAATATTGGCAAACAACAGCTATGGTAGCTCTATCAGTTTTGACAACCTGTATAGCGATGAAACTGGTCCTGGAAATATTTTCTTGCTCAGTCGAGAGGGATTGACTCTAGCGCTTGAAAACCTTCAAGAAGAATTTGATGGAGTAGTATTTAGTAATGAAGCAGGCATTCGTGAATTACAGTTTAAGAATAAACCGGAAGCATTTGAAATTTTAGAAAAATACTATGGCAACTAAATTTTCACCCTCCGTAAATATTATTCGCGATGAAGGTATTGAGATTGAATACCTAGTAACTCCGAATGCAGAAAGAGTAGCAAGTCAGATAGGTAGAGACTTTAACAAGGGCATTCACTCTTTCACGCTAATTGGTTCGTACGGAACTGGAAAGTCCTCATTTTTATGGGCCTTTGAAAAATCACTAAAGAACCAGGCAACACTTCTACCAGCTGATTTAGGAATAAATGCCAAAAAACTAAACTTTCTAAAAGTAGTTGGGGCATACCAATCTATTACTGAACACTTCGCTGAAATACTTGGAATAAAAGACTCCGACCCAGCTAATCGAAACATTTTGGACGCGCTGCATCAGGAAGCTGAAAAGAAGGGTGCGCTTGTTTTGGTTATTGATGAGTTTGGAAAATTTCTTGAATATGCAGTAAAGCACAACCCAGATCGTGAACTGTACTTTTTACAACAACTGGCGGAAGTAGTGAACCAGCAGAATAATAACTTTTTGCTACTTACTACTCTCCATCAAAGTTTTGAAGCTTATGGTAACGACCTCAAAGAAAAGGATAAGCTGGAATGGCGCAAGGTAAAAGGGCGTTTTCATGAAATCACCTTCAACGAGCCTGTTGAGCAGCTCCTAGAACTTGCTGCACGAAAACTTAAAGAAAAAGTTGCTCCTAAAAACTTTTCTGGATCATTCTATAGTGAACTTGCCCTTAAGCATCAAATCAGAAAATCAAAGCCAATAAACGAGACAATTGAGTCAAGTTTATTCCCTCTTGATATTATCTCGGCTACGGTACTGACCCTGGCTCTTCAGAAGTACGGGCAAAATGAAAGGTCTCTTTTTAGTTTTTTGGAGTTAGAAGCTTTAAAAGCGAAGCGCATTGGAATCCCCCAAGTGTACGATTATCTCTATCGCAATTTTTATTCATCACTTCAAAGCAACACCGCGGCCAATTTCTCCGCCTGGAGAATGTTGGAAAGAGGAATTGAACGAGTTGAGTTAGAATTAAAAGAACAAACAGCAGAAGCTGTATCACTAATAA
>JAUICR010000084.1 GCA_030427785.1 Bacteroidia bacterium
AGGTATTTTCCCAAACCCTGCTAGCACTGACGTAGTAGCCTTATTTTATTTGGATGGCGACAAACAGGAGGAAGCTTACATATATGACATGGGCGGCAGAATGGTAAAAAAGATTTTGAACACCAAAGGAAAGAAAGGCCTCAACGAACTGCACGTAGACATTAGCCCGCTCACCAACGGAATTTATTCGCTCAAGGTACTAGCCAACGGAGATGAAGTTTACACAAAGAAAATCGTGAAAAGCGGTATTTAAATCACTTGCCTACTGCATTATCATGAGAACACAGCAGCTAGGTTTGCGCTTTGCCAAATACTCAGGCAAAGGACTCTCCAATTTTGATAGACTCTTTAAGCTTTTTAAAGAACTGCTACTTCACACCTCAGGTGATGTGGAAGAATCATTGGAGTGGCTGCGAGAATTAAATGCTGAATACAAAATCAGCGACCCCGATTATACCATCGAAGATTTTATTGAAGAGCTCAAAGAAAAAGGTTACATAAGGGATGATGACGATGATGGAACTGACAGCATGGCTATTACCGCCAAAACCGAAAGAGCCATAAGAAGTAGTGCCTTAGAGCAAATCTTTGGAAAGCTAAAAAAAGGCGCTACAGGAAATCACAGAAGCAAAATAAGCGGTGCTGGCGATGAGGCAACTTCCGAAACCAGAGCCTACCAGTTTGGCGATAGTACCCAGCAAATCTCCATGAATGAGAGCATCAAAAATGCTTATATAAATCAAGGGATAGATGACTTTGGGATGACAACCAATGACCTGGTGGTGCAAGAGAGTTTTTTCAAAGCACAGATGTCAACCGTGCTGATGATAGACATTAGCCACTCTATGATTTTGTATGGAGAGGACAGAATCACACCCGCCAAAAAAGTAGCATTGGCATTGGCTGAACTAATCCGAACCCGATACCCTAAAGACACATTGGATATTATAGTGTTTGGCAATGACGCCTGGCAAATACAGTTGGCTGATTTACCTTATCTCAAAGTTGGCCCCTACCATACCAACACGGTAGCGGGGCTGGAGCTTGCCATGGATATTTTGCGAAAAAAGAAAAATACCAACAAGCAAATCTTTATGATTACCGATGGTAAACCAAGCTGTGTGACTGAGCCTGACGGGCGCCATTATCAAAACAGTTTTGGGCTGGATGATTACATCGTAAATAAATGTTTAAACAAAGCCAGGGAAGCTCGCAAACTGCACATTCCTATCACCACCTTTATGATTGCTCAAGACCCCTACTTACAACAGTTTGTGCAAGATTTTACAAAAGCAAATAAGGGCAAAGCATTTTACACAGGGCTAAAAGGCCTTGGTGATTTTATATTTGAAGATTACGAAACAAACCGAAAAAAAAGAACCCGATAATAATTATAAACCACATCAAAAATGAAAACAAAAACTCTACTATTCTCAACTGCATTTTTACTTCTTATTTTATCAGCCTGTACTAGTTCTGATGCTGACCGTACCCACGAAAGCATTGCCGGCATTTGGACTTTTGAAACCCTATCGGGTGAGTATGCCGAATTGTGGGCTGGTGATACTGCGATGATTGTGCTGAAGGTTTCGTCACCTACACCTGGCTATTTTAGCTATGAGCAGTCAGCAGATAGTGTGAAATTATTTTTACCAGGAAAAAAAGAAAAAGCAACCATGGCGGGCTTTTTCATCATAACATCTCGCAGCGATACCAATATTATTTTGCAACAAGATAGCGTTACCAATCAATTGATTTTGATAGACGCCAATAAGCCTGACATACAAGATTCGGAAGAATTTGCTACGCAGTTAATCGAAGATTTTTCGGGCAGAGCACTAAAAGGACAACAATAATTGATGAATTATACTGAGATAAAAACCCTTGGAGAGCTTAAAGCCGCCAAGTACAGCTCTACGCCAATAAAGGAGGAACTTATGCGAAACCTCATTGCTAACTTAAAAGCTGGCAAGCAGGTTTTTAATACCATTCACGGTTTTGAAAACAGTGTGATTCCTGAAGTAGAACGGGCAATATTGGCCGGGCACAACATTAACTTCCTTGGATTACGTGGTCAGGCCAAAACAAAGATTGCGCGACTGTTGGTGAATCTACTTGATGAGTACATCCCCGTTATTTCGGGGACCGACCTTATGGAAGATCCACTAAATCCGATTAGCAAGTCTTCTAAAGATTTGATTGAAAAAATGGGTGATGACACGCCTGTTTCATGGATTCATCGAGATGAGCGCTACTTTGAAAAACTGGCCACGCCAGATGTTACCGTAGCTGACCTTATTGGTGATATAGATCCCATAAAAGCGGCTACGCTCAAGCTTTCGTTGGCCGATGAACAGGTACTTCATTTTGGAATGATACCGAGGGCCAATCGCAGCATTTTTGTAATTAATGAATTGCCCGATTTGCAACCACGTATTCAAGTAGCTCTTTTTAATATTCTGCAGGAAGGTGATATTCAAATTCGTGGATTCAAACTGAGATTGCCGCTAGATATTCAATTTGTGTTTACTGCCAATCCTGAGGATTATACCAATCGCGGCTCGATAGTAACTCCGCTAAAAGATAGAATTGGAAGCCAGATACTCACGCATTATCCAGATGATATTGAGGTGGCGCAAAAAATTACGGCTCAGGAAGCTTTTATTACTGAGGAACAAAAAGGCTCTGTTGTGGTTCCACAAATAGCCAGGCTGCTTATAGAGCAGATTTCTTTTGAAGCACGAAACAATGAGTTTATAGATGCCAAAAGTGGTGTATCGGCCCGTATGAGTATTTCGGCTTTAGAAAACCTAATAAGCGCTGCCGAGCGCAGATTATTGATTAATGGTTCTGAGAAAACTACCGTTCGTTTATTGGACTTTCTGGGCATAGTACCCGCCATTACCGGTAAGGTAGAATTGGTGTATGAAGGAGAGCAGGAAGGTGCGGCTGGAGTAGCTGAGAACCTGATTGGATCTGCCGTAAAGAGCCTAATAGCCAACTACTACCCTCCTATGCATAATATTAAATCAGGAGATGCTGAGAACCCTTATAACGAGCTTGTAAACTGGTTTGGACAAGGACATAGTGTAGATATGCTTGCGGAAGCTAGTGATAGCGAATATCAGCGAGCCTTGAAGGATATTAAACCCTTAACGAAACTACATACACAGTTTGTAAAAAATGCTGAGGAAGGTTCGGAGTACTTTATGATGGAGATGTTGCTTTGGGCTTTGGCCGAGCATTCCAAACTGAATAAAGAAAGACTGGTTTCAGGGTTTAATTTCACCGATTTGTTTAGTAGTTATTTGAGAGGGAATGAGGAGGACTGAATAGGTTATGAACTAGCGTAACTATAAGAAACATTGTTTACAGATTTCCAAACTCATGTGGACACGCTTTGCAAAAGCGCGCCAGCTCAATGATACTTCAATCAAAATAAGCTCTATCAAGTTAAATATCTACGTGCAATACATTTAGCAAACCTTTGCCTCCAGCATAGTCTACAGCACTACTATATACGTAGTCTTCCGCTCTGAATACCAAGCCTTCCTCAACCGGGTTTTGGTGTAAATATCTTAGCTTCTGAGAAATAACATGATTGCTATACACTTCTATAGGTTTATTGTCTCTTCGCCAAAACCTAATGCCTTCATCCGTCTCAAATTGTTTTAATAGCCACTCTTTTCTACTTTCTCTATCATTGTTCTGAATTGCCTTTATTATGGCCTTGCTGGTGAATTTTTTAAAGTCTCTTAATATTGCCGATAAACTATTTTCAGTATTTGACCTGCAAATCAGATGTACATGATTGGTCATTATACACCAGGCGAATACTTCCAACCCCTTGTTATTCTGACAGTGTCTTAAACTATCCACCAAAATATCTTTATAGATATTCCGGGTGAATACATCTACCCAACCTTGCACTGCAAAACTTATGAAGTATGCTCCATTTGGATTATGAAACTTGTATTTACGACTCATACTCTAAAAATAGCAAAAGGAAGAGATTGATTGTAAGAGACTGAAACATGATTAAACATGCTCTAGCTTAGTTTAATCATGTGGACACGCTTTGCAAAAGCGCGCCAGCCAACAATCTATGCTCACCTTCTATTCAATAGCTGGCGCGCTTTTGCAAAGCGTGCCAAAAACATCATAACCCGATAGGCTAAAATAAAAAAAGGCGATACCTAATTAAGATATCGCCCTTCTGTTTCAATCCAGTTGATGGCTTAATAAACAATCACCTTCTTACTGGTGTCCATTCCTTTATGTCTTATCACCGCCACTAGCATTCCTTTGGGTAAATCAGCTAATGGGAAAGTAGAATTTGTTTCCTTAATTTTTGCCTGCTTTATCAAATTCCCGTTAAGGCTATAAAAACTGATTTCAGCTTTTGGTCTGTTTCCTTCCGGTAAATTCACATCCAGATAAAGTCCGTGCTGTACCAATTCAGGCGTTGGAACTTCCAACTCTTCAATCCCAATAGGTGACCCCTGCCCTGCGGTAATCAAACTATCATAAGTACTTTGATAAGCAAAGTCCTTAATAGTTACCGAACGCAAATCTGCAGCTACATCCAGGCGAACCCAGCCATAAAAAGTACGGATGGTATCATTTACATCTGATCTAAATTTTAAGCCCAGAAATCCATTAGTTATACCATTTACACTATCTACAAACTGGCTATTAGGATAAGTAGCGCCATTTACGCCAAGGCCCATGTAACCGATATCACGATTTGGAGTAGAACTAGCTCCAAGCCCTTTGAATAGTTTTTCAGAACTAATAGTATCTGCCACATTCAAACGAAAAGGATAGTTATAGGCTTGATAATTAATACCCATAACTTGATTTCCGGCAGTACCAAAAGTTTCAACCATTACGCCTGTAAGCAAATCGAGGCCATTAAGACTATCTACAAACTGCGTGATGCGAAAATCTACCTCATTATTACCGTCTATGTCCAAATCAAAATACTGGTCATTTTGAGTAAGGGTGGTATCAGCGATATCCGTCCATACCACTTGTCCTTGCACAGCCTGCGTGCCCAAAAGCACAGATGCCATACTGGTATATCTAAACAAAACCTTTTCTAAAAGCTCTTTTTTCATTCTAAATTATAAGGGTGCAAAAGTCTTAAAAAACTAGCTACTTAGCCAATTTATTGCGATGCAGCTTTTGGTTAATTGCTTTTATCGCTTTTTCATAGTCAAAAGGTATTTCCAAAAACTCAGCAATCGTGCTGATGGCACTCTCCGGATTCTCCAAACAATCATAATACTCCAGCGTAGTCACCTCCATATTGGGTTGAATCTGGAGCCAGTTTTCCAGTCTCTTTTCTTCCTGCTGCATTTCCATAGCCAATTGAAAAGGAAAGTTTCGCATCACGGCTTCTGCCTTCCTACCGCGCATTACTTCCTGCGACACGATTACTTCCGTCAAAGGTCGTTTTATCCAAATCACTTTGTAGTGCTCCTCAGATGGTAAATAATTTAATAAAGCGCTAATCACTTTTATGGCCTTGCCTCTGGCTTTGCTCACCCAAGTATTGTCCAATCCTAAATTCTTAACATCTTCCAATTCGAAATAGCCAGCGGGGTTATGCACGTCTTTATTTCTTTTTTCATCTGTCAATATTGGGAGTCCACCACTCATCAAGATATTCATCAACATACTGGTCCCACTTCTTGGGAAACCTGTAACTACAGTTATTGGTTCTTTCTTTTCAGGTTTTACTGTTTGAATTTTTTCCATCAATCTTTTAGCTGCTTCATGTTTAGGGGCTTGTTGCAAACAGAGTGATAAGGCGGCTTTTGCTACTCCGGTCCTTTTTAGTTGCCAAGTAGATAAGGCCATTAAGTAATGTGCCTGTGGTTGAAAAAACTGAAGTTCCAAACTCTTTTCTAAAATCTCGATGGCTCCATCAGGTTCTGCCTTGTATAAAATACACTGCGCCTTTCCTGTTAAGGCCGCCACGTTTTCATGGTCCATTTGCAAGGCCTTATCAAAGTACTTTTCTGCATTTATATAATCCGAAGAAATCAAAAGAGCCCTGCCCATTTCTACCCAAAGGCTGGGAGACAAAACACCGCGCGTTTCTATTTTCTTAAAATGTTCTAAGGCCGATTTGGGCTCACCTTCTCTCAGGGCCAACAAACCCGACAGGTAATCCAGTGAAGCATTCCCCGGGAAAGATGTATTCAATTGTAGCAGCAAATCGGCTAGTTCCTTACTTTTTCCTGATTTCAATAAAGCCTGCGCCCAAATTAATCCAAAGCGAAACTCAGCCTCTGCTTGATATTCTTTTTGAGCGACCTCAATGGCCCTTTCATACTTCCGTCCATCCAATAAACTCGCAGATAAATTATAGCTTAACTCTCTTTCAGCCATTTTCACCGCGTCTTTTTTTGCCAGCTTTACATAGCCCAGTTCTTCAAGCTGATTCAGCATATCATTAGAAACTGAAAAAACATCTTCTACAAACTGTGGTTGATTGCATGTCTTTTCCCAGGAAGGAATTTTAGATACTTTTTGGTTTTTACTAAAAACATCCAGCAGTACTTTACCTTCCATATCCTCTCCTATTGGCAAATCAAAATGATGCAAAATTGTTGGACAAATGTCCAAAAGTGAAGCTCCATATACTTGATGATCTTTTTTAAACCCAAAGCCATTTGCAGCAAACACACCAAACTGACGATGTTCTAAAGCGGGAGCAGCGGGCACATCTGGCAACTCAATTTCGCGAAGCCCTGCAGATTGAAATCCGTGATCAGAAACCAACATTATTGTACAGTTATCACCTGCCAAATCGCATAAGCGCTCCAGCATCATATCATGATATCGGTACGCGGCTACCACTACATTTTTATACAGCTCAAAATCTTCATCTGATATTCCATCCATTTGTGGCGGATGATACTTCATGGCCAAATGCGAGAAATGATCAAGCGCTTCATAATACACCGCTGTGCAATCCCACTCTGTATTTTCCATTAAATAGGTTACTGCATTGTGCACAGATACGCAGTGTGCCAAAACTCGCATAAGAGGTTTGAGCACCTTGTCAGTTTCTGGGTCCAATCCAGCAGCATCAGGAATAAAAGGAAGCACATGTTGCAAGGTAAGCTCGGCTGGATGTAGCCTGAATTCTTTGAGGACATCCGCTAAACTCTCCGGAAAAACAGATGCACTATCAAAAGGCCAATCGTCACCATAAGCAGGCGCGTCTTTATGAAACTGGTTGCTTACCGAGGCTCCATGTACCTTTTCGGCAGGATGCGATGGCCACCAATTAACAACATTGGTTTTAATACCTGCTTCATTTAAAACATTCCAAAAAGCCTTTGATTTTCTACTGGTAGCCCTTACGGGCAAAACCTTTCCAGCCAGCTTATCCACTTGTACAAATCCATGAATACCGTGATCATACGCTCTTTTTCCAGTAGCAATGCTCGTCCAAAGCATCGGGCTTAGAGGTGGGCTTAAAGTTGCTAAGTTTCCTTTAACTCCACTTGCAATCAACTTTTGCAACGTTGGCATTTCGCCCTTTTTAATTAAGGGTTCAATAATTTGCCAATCTGCTGCATCCCAGCCAATCAAAAGTAACTTAGACTTTACCATTTAGATTTTAATAAATCAAGATTGTTATTTATCAATAGCCGACAAATGTAAGGCCAACGAGCTTGCTATAAATTGATACTTTTAGCAGATTATTTTCCAGCATGAAAAACAGTTTGTTTCTTGAAAATATTAAGATGGCTTTGAAGTCCATACGGGGCCATTTGCTGCGTACCGTTCTTACCGCTTTAATTATAGCTCTTGGCATAATGGCGCTGGTGGGTATCCTAACTTCCCTAGACGCAATAAAAACGGGGCTTACTGGTCAACTCAGCATGTTGGGAGCCAATACCATTTCCATTCAAAACAGAGGTCCACATATCCAAATAGGAGGAAGAGGAAAAAGACCTAAAAAATTTCCTAAAATCACATTAGCCCAAGCCCAGGATTTTAAAACCGATTTTCTCGATCATCCAGCTATAGTAAGTGTTTCATTCATGGCATCGCTTGATAGGGTTCGCTATGAGAACAAAGAGACCAACCCCAATATCAGTGTTATGGCTATTGATGAAAACTACTTGATGACGGGCGGTTATGAGTTAGAAAGTGGAAGAAATTTTTTGAGTACAGATATTGAAAACACTGCCTCAATAGCACTTATAGGCCAGGAAGTAGTGACCAAGCTTTTTGATGGAGCTAATCCAATTGGAAAAATTGTCAACCTGAGAAATAGAAGGTTGCGAGTAGTTGGTGTATTGGCCGAGAAAGGCAATGCCTTTGGTTTTGGGGGAGACAAATCTATCTTTATTCCCATATCCACAGGCCGCGCTTTGTACCGTTATCCCAATCAAAGTTTTGCTATAAATGTACAGGCGCTGCAAAGTGATCAATTAGATCATATTGCATCCGAAGCTACGGCTTTGATGAGAAGAGTTCGAAAACTTAATCCCAAGAATGAATCGAATTTTCATATTACAAAAAGCGATAGCCTTTCTCAGTCTCTAATTGAGAATTTAAGTTTTGTAAGTCTTGCAGCTGTTTTAATAGGCGCTATTACTATGCTAGGGGCGGCTATTGCCTTAATGAACATCATGCTTGTATCTGTTACTGAGCGAACAAGAGAGATAGGGATACGAAAGGCCGTAGGCGCAAAATCTGCAACCATTCGGTCACAGTTTCTTACCGAAGCGGTAGTCATCTGTTTGCTAGGTGGCTTGGCTGGAACTATACTAGGTATCCTTATCGGAAATGTTATTTCCTTCTTTGTAGGAGGGGTGTTCCTTATTCCATGGCTGTGGATGAGCATGGCATTTTTACTATGCGTGCTTACAGGGTTAACTTCGGGTTTTTACCCGGCACACAAGGCGTCTCAGCTCGACCCTATTGAGTCGTTACGGTACGAGTAACCAAGGTATTATATGTAGGAATGGGGTAAAAAAAGAAGAGTCCATCCAGTTACCACTGGTTGAACTCTTCACTGATTGGTTAGGTTAAGATCGGGGAAACAAGCTTCCTGTAATATTGGTTACAGCCTGTATCAATTGTTAAGTTGCAGTTCGTCTTGGAAAAGTCGTGCCTTATCTAAATTTTTACTGATTTTCAACACTTTATACATATCCACAAAGAAACACCTCTCTCATATTGGGAATAACACCAAGAAAATGGAATCCCTAATCTCAATTTTGGACAAAAAAAAGTCCGACTGGTAAAACCAGTCGGACTTTCTATTGAAAATATTATTTTCTAACCTTTAAGAAATTCGTTTACGAGTTCCTTATTCATTACTTTTTGTTCAAAAGCATAAGCTCCAGTTTTAGGGCTTCTCACCATTCTTACCACTTTAGTAAAAGATGCTGAATCCCCTTTCTTTAATGTTGCAACTACTTTCTTTGCCATTGTATAATTCTTTTTTAAGGATTATTTAATTTCCTTGTGAACAGTTTTGCGCTTCAAGATTGGATTGAATTTTTTCAACTCTAATCTATCAGGGCTATTCTTTTTATTCTTTGTGGTAATGTAACGAGAAGTACCTGGCATACCTGATTCTTTGTGCTCAGTGCATTCCATTATTACCTGTACTCTATTGCCTTTTCTAGCCATGGTAACTGATTATTTTACAAGGTGTCCATTCTCACGAGCTTCTTTAAGCACCGCTGAAATTCCTTTCTTATTAATATTCTTGATAGCAGAAGTTGAAATTTTAAGTGTAATCCACTTGTCCTCTTCTGGAATATAAAAACGCTTCTTAGTAAGGTTGATGTTAAACTTGCGCTTATTCTTCTTATTAGAAAAAGACACATGGTTTCCCGTAATCGCCTTTTTACCTGTTAATTCACAAACTCGTGACATGATTTCTGCTCGTTAAAAATTGGTTTGCAAAAGTAAATAAAGTTTTAGTACTCCACAACACTCGCTATTTAATTTTTTGGACTTCTCGCCTAAGTAAATCCAGACTAGTCAAAGCCGCCTTTTTAATATTCCTTTTTCGATTTTTACCAAAGTAGAAACACTTTGCCTTCACACCATCCGGGCTAGCCACTGCTATCCATACCATACCAACTGGTTTCTCTAGGCTACCACCAGTAGGACCTGCCACGCCCGTAGTAGCTACTGCATATTCTGTTTTAAATTTCTTTTTTGCTCCAGCAGCCATTTGCATAGCTACTTCCTTTGATACTGCACCGTGCTTTTCTATCGTTAGCGGATCTACACCCAAAAGCTCAGTCTTAGAGGCATTAGAATAACTTACTACGCCTCCATTAAAATAAGCCGAACAACCTGACACGCCCGTAAGAATATGAGCTATTAACCCACCGGTACAACTCTCTGCAGTACTTACAGTCGCTTTTTCCTTTAATAAGCTTAGGCCAATTATCTCTTCCAGCTTTTGATTGCCTTCACCAAAAACAACGTTGCCTAATATGTTTATCGCCTTTTTTGCCTCCCTTTTTACCAGCTTTTCAGCCTCCAACTTATCGCCTTCATACACACTTAGTCTTAGCTTTACAATACCTGGTGAGGGCAAATAAGCAAGCTTTAGCTTGAGAGGCAGGGCATTTTCCCAATCGGCTAACTGTTCGGCCAGCTCACTCTCAGGCACCCCTTGGGTGAGAAGCGTATGATGCACAACAGTACCGTTTTGTAAATTTTCATTTATCCAGGGTATTATTTCATGCTCTACTACACCCTCCGCTTCGTAGGGCACCCCAGGAATGGAAAAATAATACGTATCTCCTTTCTGAAACCTCATACCAGGAGCCGTTCCCCAATCATTATTAAGTGGTGTACAACTGCTTGGCAACAGAGCTTGCTCCTTGTTCATTTTATTGGGCACTCTATTAAAGGCCGCAAATAACTTTACGATATGATCGTATACCTCGGGGTGATAAATTAGTTCACCTCCAAAATACTTCATCAAAGTCCTTTTGGTAATATCGTCTTTGGTGGGGCCCAAGCCTCCTGTCATAAAGACTAGCTTAGTATTTGGGTGTATGCCGTTTAGGGCGTCTGTAATAGAATCCTCTTCATCGGCTATTACCCGTTTTTGCTTCACAAACACTCCATTTGCGCTAAGCTGGGAGGCTATAAAAGTAGAATTGGTATCAGTGGTTTGACCTACCAGAATTTCATCTCCGATGGCAATAATTTCTGCCTGCACGTTTTTAAATTTTTCACGAATGTAAGGCATTCATACCTCCCATAGCAAGGCACACACAGCTTACTTTCTCTTTTTGAAAAGTCGCTTCAAAAATCCTTCCTCTTCTTTGGGAGCTTCTCCATTATCATCCTTAAAGGTCTCTTTCATTTTTCGGTTCTTGCCGAAACCATCAAAAAACCCATCCAAAAATTTGGAATCTTTATAATCCGGACAATCCATCATCCTCATTACCTGCTTAGGCAAAGGTTCAAAACTTGCTTTTGAATAAAAACTCAACTGTACATTTCTCTGTATCGATTTCATAAAATCGCCAAAGATGGGTAGCGCCATAGCCGAACCGCTACCGTATCGCCCGCTGCTAAAATGTACCTGCGGACTAGATGCACCTACCCACGAACCCGCCACCAAATGAGGATTGTAGCCAATAAACCACCCATCTGAATAGTTTTGTGATGTACCGGTCTTTCCAGCTAAATCATTTCTCAATCCATAGGTGTTTCGCAGCTTTACCGCGGTACCACTATCTACCACAGATTGCAGCATATTATTCATCATCATAGCTACCTCCTTTGGCAATACTCTTTTGGGTTCTTGCACCTTATGTTGGTACAACAGTTCACCGCTAGCACTCTCAATTTTTTCAATAAAATAAGGCTCTACCCTAAAGCCCCCATTAGCAAACACAGCATAACCCTGCACCATTTCGTACAGCGAAATACTAGCCGACCCCAAAGCTATAGAAGGGTCATTTGGTATTTCACTACTTATACCCATTTGGCTAATCTTTGCCGTTACATTGTTAATTCCTGTACTCATCAAGGTACGCACAGCCGCCACATTAATAGATTTGCGCAAGGCGCCACGCATACTGTAATAGCCCTCATAATTATCATCGTAATTTCCGGGTGACCAATCATCATACTCCTGGTACACTTCGCGGTCATTAGAAATATAGTAACAAGGATCAGCTCCCATGCTAAGAGCCGTGGCATACACAAATGGCTTGAAGGTAGAAGCCGCTTGCCTAGGTGCCTGTACCAAATCGTATGGTAAAAAGCGATAATTCAAACCTCCCTCATAAGCCAATATAGCACCCGATTGTGGCTGCATCACCATAAAACCACTGTGTAATAATTTCACATAATACTCAATTGAATCCTGAGTGCTCATTTGAAGTACTGTATCTGTACCAGCATAATAAACTTGCACGGGATGCACCTTTGTTAAATGATACTCCAGCGAATCCTCATTCAGTTTCAAATCAAGTAAGTGCTTATAATAGTTGCTGTTTTTTAAGGCAGAGTTATACACCTCAGGATAGGTCTTGCGCACCGATCCTTTTAGCTGTCTGTCAAATACCTTTTGAAGCTTGGCCATGTTCACCCGCATGGCTTTTTGTGCTGCCAATTGCATATCCAAGTTTAGCGTGGTATAAATCTTCAGCCCGTCTTTTTCTATGTCTATCGGCTCACCTTTTTTATCTGTTTGTTTTTCCAATAGCTCATGCGCTTTTGACCTAACGCGCTTCATAAAATAGGGTGCATACGAATCTCTAGCTACATTGGTATAGTTAAGCGTAAGTGGTAAAGATTGTAAACTATCGGCTTCCTCTTTTTCAAGATATCCGTAGCGCTGCATTTGCCCTAGCACCACGTTTCTGCGCCCTAAGGAATGATCAGGGTGCAAACGAGGATTGTAATAAGTACTAGCCTTGAGCATACCTATAAGCACTGCCGATTCTTCGGCATGTAGTGCTTTTGGCTTTTTGCTAAAAAAGCGAAAACTGGCCGCTTCTATGCCATATGTATTATCCGAAAAAGGAACGGTGTTTAAATAAAACTCCAGCAGCTCTTCCTTGCTGTAAAGTTCCTCAAGCCTATTGGCCAATATGATTTCTTTAAGCTTATTTACAGGAATAGAAAGGATGCTAAAATCAGATCTTCCGTATAGGTTTTTTGCAAGCTGCTGCGTAATGGTACTACCTCCACCCGATGACGCATCTCCCATCAAGATGGTTTTGAATACCACCCTTAATACACTCCTATTGTCTACCCCTTCATGTTGGTAGAATCTTGCATCTTCGGTAGCAACCAGTGCATCCAATAAATTTTGAGGGAGATCTTCCAGCTTGGCATTGGTACGATTCTCCGAAAAAATCTTACCTATAAGTTTCTCATCGGCCGAAAACACCTCGGTAGCAGTGGCATTGCTAATATTATTCAGATCTGCATCGCTTGGCAGCGGACCAAATATTCCGCCTTTTACCGCCCAGTAAAAACCAAACATGGC
>JAUICR010000085.1 GCA_030427785.1 Bacteroidia bacterium
TCTGTTGTATTTCGGTTGAAATTGAGGGTTTCCAAAATAAGTAAAATTCCTTCATAAAACTATGCTAAATCAGCTTAGAAAAGTATTTTAAAACGCTCTACCCCACGAAAAAAAAACCCCGCTCAGATTTTCATCCGAGCGGGGTTTATTATTAAAACCTAGTAGCTAGGCTAGCTTAGTTAACTATTATGCGCTGGCTGGCATTAAGGCCTCCTCCACTAAAGCGAACAAAGTATACACCCTGGGCAACATTGCCAAGATTGATGTTTTGCTCAGTATCGGTCGCAATATTTGCCTTCTTGTAAATCACCTTTCCACTAAGGTCAGTTACCTCTATGGTATAAGCAGTAGATGCACCACTTACTTTTACCTTAAAGTTGCCCTCAGATGGGTTTGGATATACTTCAATACCTGCATTCAGAGCGTTTTCAGCTATGCTGATATCGGTAACCGTTACCGTAATAGTAGTATCATCCGAATTTCCACAACGGTCAGTTACTGTAAGTTTTACAGTATAGGTCTGATTCATGGTATAAGTAGCTGAGCTATTTACACCTGTTCCTGTGCTGGTATTTCCGTATTCCCAGCTGTAAGTCAGTCCATCACCAGTACTAGCGGTGGCATCAAAATCAACTGTAGCGTTTAGCAATGTAGTATCCGTTTGAGACCATACAAAGGATGCCCATACTGGTCCTACAGAGTCAGTTTTGAAACTTACAGGAATGATTGATGCACCAGAAGCCATTGTACAGCTGTCTACCACATAAAAGTCGTACTCTGTATTAAGCGCAAGACCACTAAGGGTATAAGGGCTAGTAACATTATTTACAGTAGTACCTCCTGGCAATGTAAATCCTTTTGGTCCGTAAATTAACATGCTGGAATTAACCGCAATATCACTACTCCATGTAATTTCAACACTATCGCAAGCCAATACTGTAGCAGTAAGTGCTGTAGGTGCCGGACAAGTAGAAGCCTCATAGATGCTCACATTGTCAACCGCCCAGTACCATGCCCACACATTGTTATCCTCATAGCGGAAGCGCACTTGCATTGCTGCATTGGCATAAGCAGTAATATTAATAGAATCGTGCGCAGGTGATGCGAAAGAACCCATATCAGAGCCATACTTGGCTACTGTATTCCACGCTGTACCATCGTACACTTCCACAAATCCTGAATCGCTTGAGATATTATTGAAGAAATGATCAAACTCCAAAATCAAAGCACCGGTGATACCCGTTGCATCAAGCTGCACAGACTCTAGGCGTTCTGATAAAGTATTTCCTGAACCAGCATCATCACTATCTACAAATGCGAATGGAGTACCATCCAGCGTATTGCTATTGTAGCTCGTCATATGCATCCAGGTATCAGAGGTAGAACCACCATCTACAGGAGTAAAGCATCCTAGGGAAATATTGAAATCTTCGTAATACGGGATAGATTGTGGCGTACATAGTGTAGAGAAACACACGGGTCCAATAGTGTCAGAAAATCCATTAGCACACTCTTCTACCACGTACACACAGTAGGCAGTAGCCGAAGTCAATCCACTCAGATATACCGTATCATTCAAAGAATTGATAGTGGTACCTGCCGAGGCTGGCTGATTTCCTACCGTATAAATCACTTCTGCATTGATAAAGCCAGGAGTACCTTCGGTCCAGTACACCATAGCACTATCAGTTTTTACATCACTTACCATAAGAGCCGAAGGAGGATTACAGGTACGTGGTGTTCTTACTTCAAAATTATCTATAAACCAATCATTATCTTGGGCATCAGCTAGAGCAGAGCCAGCATAGAATCCAAAACGTACATAACCGGAATACCCGCTTAAGGATTGGATAATGTGCTCACCGGCAAAATCGATAGTATCGGATGCATCCGCATACCACAATATGTTGGAAGCTGACCATGTAGCACCATTATCTGTAGAAATAACAAGGGCTAAGGTATCGTCTGCACCAAAATAGCCTTGAGCATTGTTGGCATAGGTTGTAACAGCCGCGTCAAACTCTACCTGTAGATTGGTGATGTTAGGATCTAAATAAATAGATGGCGAAATCAACCACTCGTATTGCGAGGCAAAGTAAATGTTAACTCGCTGTGCATTGTTAGAACCTACATTGGCAAAATTATCTAGACCCCAGCTACTAATGGTAGATGTAAATACCGTATTATTTCTCAATCTACCATCGGCCTCTGACCATGCAAATGGATTGGCAGTAGAAAAATTGTTTACATAATTGGTATTAAAAGCCGTTATAAAGCTTACAGGACCTGACCAGGTGCTGCTATCGGTGGCACTACATACATCGCGTACATAAAACTCATAGGCTGTACCTGCCATCAATGATGAAATGGTAACCGTATCATTAGTGGCCTGCAGAGTGGTTCCCATACCTTTTGTAAAACCTTGTGGGCCATACTCCACGTCAAAGTTGCTTGCATAACCCGGTGTGAAGTAAATATCAGCACTATTGGTAGTAAGCGCACCTGGGTCTACACCCAAATTGGTAGGCGCAGGGCAAGTAGGCGTAGTACAGAAGGTAAAAGGACCAGCCCATGTTCCTGTTCCTAATCCTACACAAGTATCTTGCACGTAGTAATCATAACAAGTATCGGCACCCAAACCTAGTAGTAAGTATGGATTGGTAGATACTCCCTTGATAACTGTTCCACCACCAGCAGATCCTGAGCCTTGACTAAAGCCTTGTGGGCCCCACTCTATGTTCCAAAGGGTACCGTTAGAAGCCCACTTAAGCACCGCGCTGCTCGAGTCTACAATGCCCGTATCCAACGCACTAGAAAGACCACAAGAAAGAGTGCTCAAGCTAAAGTTATCAATAGCCCAGTAGTATGCCCAGTTTGCCTCGTAATAATGGAAACGTACCTGGAAATCGGCATTGGCGTGTGCTGTTACATCCATAAACTGATGATCGGGCGTACCCCATGCTCCTACGGTAGCTGATTGCTTAAGGATATTAACCCACTGGGTTCCGTCCCACACATCTACTGCTGCAGTATCTCCTAGTCTTCTAAAGTATTGGTCAAATTCTAATATCAATGCACCCGTAATAGAAGAGGCATCAAAAATGGGTGAAGTAAGTATTTCATCCATATCTACACCAAAGCCTGCTCCATCACTGTTGGCAATTGCAAAACCATTGTTACCATCTACGGTGTTTGTGGCAAGGTCTGATATCCATTCCCAAGTGTCGTTGCTAGAACCACCATTTTGTGTAACTATAAAACAGCCAAGGTCTGTACCAAAGGTTTCGGTAAATGGAATCGTTTGCTTAACGCATGGCGTAGTTACCGTAATAGGTCCTACCGTTACGCTATAGCCAGATGCACAGGTGTCTGTAAGATAAAAGTCGTATGCAGTTTGCGATACTAGTGGCTTTGCCACAAAGAAGGTATCTACAGTACTGGCAAAAGTTCCGGTACCCAAGGTAAATCCTGCTGGGCCATACTCTATACCATGATTTACGGTAGTTCCACCTGCTGTCCAATTGATACCAATAGAATCTGAAGTAGCAAAATACGAGGCAAAGTTGGTAGAGCTAAGGCATGCAGGAATAGTTTCCACAATTACCTCATCTATATATAGTCTCCATCCATCAAGACCTCCTGCTGGTACATGCCAAGCCAGATACACAGTACCTGAATAAGCAGCCAGACTTAAAGTAGTTTGCTGATAGCTGGTATTGTTATACGATGCCAATGGCAAAATAGTATCGGTAAAGTCGGTAGGATTTGTACCTGTAGTAGAAACCAATACCATAAAGTCATTAGGCTCACCACTGCTTTGTACTCTGTGCTGAAACTTTAGTCTTTCGTTATTGGACAGTATTAATCCCGGGCTTATTAGCCAATCATTATTTGCACCACTATTAAAGTCAGTGTACATCATAGCCGATTGGTCACCCTCATACGGATTAGTTGTATAATCCATATCCCATTTGTCACCATCATTGTTTACATCCAATACGGTCCAACAGTTTTGAGTAGTAGAAGTAGAGTTAAAACCCTCTACCAATGGGATACTTAAGGCATTACAAAGTGTGCTAACACAACCCAATTTTACCGTATCGCTCAATCCGTTTACACCACAATCTTCAAAAAGATAAAACTCATACTGAGTGTTTGCCATCATTCCCGTAAGGGTAATATTGTTGGTAGTTGCAGTATCTATGCTCACACCTGGCGTGGCTTGGTTAAAATTACATGGCCCCCAGTAGATGTACCATGGGCCAGTTCCAGCGCTCTGCCATCCTAGTTCAATAGAGGAAGTAGTAGCGTTAGAATCTACAAGAGCGGTAGGCTTGGGGCATGCTGGTGGCGTGCGTACTTGGAAATTATCCATATACACGTCATTATCAGCATTGCTTACAGATGATTCTGCATAAAAACCAAACTTTACTACACCCGAATATCCTGCAAGGCTAACATTGTACAGCGCCCCGGTTCCATTAGGAATCATAGTTCCGCTATGCAGCGTTAGCAAGGTATTGGTATCACTCCAGGTAATACCGTTATCAGTAGAAATTACAAACTTAATAGTATCGTCTACCCCAAGAGTGGAAGCAGCACTTGAGAAATATGCAGTTAGACCCAATTCGAAATTAGCCTGGTAATTGTTTCCAGTTCCTAAATCGATGGATGGACTTATTAGCCACTCTCTTCTACTTGTACCGTATAAGTTGATTTTTGCAGAAGCGGAGCCACTACCCGTAAAGCTTCCACTACCCCAGCCAGAACTAGCAGAGGTGAAAACGGTAGAATCGCTGATTAGGCCTCTAGCCTCTGTCCATACATTTGGATAGCCGTTTGACCAATCTTCGGTATAAGTAGGCACATAAGGGGTAGTAACAGTGTACGGACCCGCCCAAGCGCTGTACACGCTACTTCCACAATCTCTACGAACATAAAAATCATAAGATGTAGAAGCCATTAATCCAGTAGCCGTGAAGCTATTAGTAGCAGAAAGACCCGTATTGGAAGAAGGGGCACCTTGGGTAAAGCCAGCTACATCCCAGTTAATTTCATAAGATCCGGTACCTGCTGTAAAGTTTACGGTAGCAGAAGAAACGGACACGTTGGTTGCCGGTGTAAACGTGGGCGCCACGCATGCAGGTGGCGTAAAAGTAAATACCTGATCTGTTACTACAGTATCAATGTTTGAAGTTTCTACAGAACTAGAAACTACTGGTGTACCAGTGCCAATACCACTTACTGATAAAAAGCTGGTCAACCCTGTAATACCTATAGAAGCCGTAGGTGAACTTAGGGCCGAAGCCGTTTCCCATCTGTAGGCAAACTCAATATTGTTAGAAGTTTCATAAAGCTTTACCTGGAACGAAACCACTGGCGATGATGAGCCATAATTCCACTCCCAGTTGAGCCACTCAAAGGTGAACACTCTGTTAGGAGCGGTTCCGCTTACTGCGTACGAAGCTTTAGAAACAGAACCCGTAGCTGTTCCATCCAAATCATCCCATAGCGGAGCAAGCAAAGGCCTGCGGCTTGCAGTGGTATTATCTAAATCATTGCTACCTGTGGCACCAGCTGATGAATTAAAGCTGATAAAACCATCAGATCCAGCCTTGATGCTGGTATAGGAAGTACCTTCAAAATCAAAGGTAAAACCTAAAGGAATTGCAGCGCTGATGGCAAAATCAGCTTCAATTGCGTTAACATCTGTACCAGATGTGAGAGGGGTAAATGTGGCCGTAGATGTGGAGAACGAATACGCTCCTGCCTGGCCAAAAAGCAAACTACCATGAAACAGTGCCACGCACAGAGTCATGATAAAAGTAACTTTGTTGTTCATAAATAAGAAAAATGGATTAACCCGCGAAGTAAGTCAAATCCTCCCTACAGAAAAAATTTATACCACTTTAATCTGGAAATAATATTTTTAATTGCTCTTTCTAATGATTATTAAAAGGACAATATTGTCTTAAACCCAGATGGTTATCCGTAAAAAATACTGAAAAACCAGCAATAGCAAGGTTTTTACAAATTATCAACACCCCCAAGTTCTTATGCATTTTATACGGTTATCCTGCAGCACTTTACTAATTAACTAGACTTTTTAGCTATCCTTAGCATCTACCCTACGAGCTAATACGATGACGGTTTTATCTTAAAAAAAGTAAAACCCTGAAAAATCGAAATTTTATCGCCTCGTGTGATTCGGAGGCCAAGAAGTGAAAGTTATTTGCTAAGCTTAAAGTTGATATAAAGTAGATTGCTAAGTAGCAGCAGGGCCACCCCTTGATGAACTACACCCAAGGCTACGGGAGTAGTGGGTATTGCATTCATTATCGTAAAAATACCTAACAACACCTGCGTACACAAAACCATGGGTAATAGCTTCAATGCAGTAAGGGTTCCTTTATCAAAGGGCTTTAGCTCAAGCTTTAACTTTTTCCAAAACTTTATAATAAACACAAGTGTGAGCACAGTAATAAGATAGGCCGTGTTTCGATGAAAAAATTGAACAAAGGCATTGGCAAATATGCTGGTATCAAACTCCATAAACGCTTGCCAGCTCCAATACTCGGCCTTTCGTAAGGCCTCCGGAAAATACTGGCCATTCATGCCTGGCCAGCTGGGATAAAACTTAGCTGCCCGCATACCCGAAACTAGTGCTCCTAACACAATCTGAACGCTGACCAGGGCAGTGAGAGCATAGCTGAATTTTCTAAGTCCTTTATATTTTGTCCTTTGTGATGCCTTGGTACTCAGCAGCTCCATGGCCACCCATAGCGTATAACACATGGTAAAAATGGCCATGGATAAATGCAATGCCAATCTATATGGACTAACCATTGGGCGATCATTGAGACCCGAGGCCACCATAAGCCAGCCAAATACTCCTACGATACCACCAAACAGAAAGACCATCAGCGTTTTGCGCAAGTATTCGCGACTTAGCTTTTTGCTAAAAATGAAATAGAAAAAAGGAATAATAAACACCAAACCCATAGTGCGTGCATACAGGCGATGAAACCACTCCCAGAAATAAATGAACTTAAAGCTCTCGAGACTCATACCCTTGTTTACCTTTTGGTATTGTGGCGACTCTTGATACTTCGCAAACTCCTCTAGCCAATCTTGCGCATTCATGGGAGGTAAGGTACCCATTACCACATTCCACTCTGTAATGCTAAGCCCTGACTCAGTAAGCCGGGTAATACCACCAATGATTACCTGCACAAAAATCATTACAACCCCTACCATTAACCAAATACCCACCTGGCGCTTGCTCTTTTCTGTCATGATTCTTTTCTAATTAAAAAGGGCAAATGTACGGCTCTGCAGATGTGGCAAAGAATAATTTGTAGTAATAACTAAAGCAGAAATTCCTTTTTGAAAAACTAGGGGCAAGCCAAGATTATTCTACGATAAATATCCCTCGAAGCCTCCTTTCCTTATCCTTTCAGAAATATATACTGTTGTAATAATATTACAGTTTATGCGTGGTTATAAACTGACTTTAAAAACAATCCCCCGCTTGCATTTGCCCTATTAGGAAAATCATAAAATTTCATTATTTGTAAGTGAAGCCTACAAAATATCACTCTTAAGCTCTTATTCCCAAACATTTACAAATAATCCCAAAATTGGACTTAGTGTGAATTTTGTAATATTTTAACCATTTGATTGATACAATAATAAGGTATCGGGCATGAAATTTTCTTACAATTAAATTCAACTAGAATAACTAACAGCTCAACCATGTTTCCACCTAGTTTATCCTTATGCCGATTCTTGGCATTGCATATAGATTTAGCCCTGAATCCTCAGGAAAACATTCAATTTTTAACAACAAATTTTATAGCCAATGAAAGAACACTCGTGCTCAATCTTCTGTTGAGCCACCATTATTTTAATCAATAATTAATTTTACTATGAAAACAACAATTAAACTTTTTGCGTTGGCTGCAATTCTGCTGCTTACAACTACAGCATGGGCAACCAATGTTACCTTAAAAGTACTGGATAGCCAGGGCAACCCTATTAGTGGTGTTCCCATATCGATTCACAAATATAACGTGGGCGGACAGGGAACTTTTAACACAGATATCAATGGTGAAATCACCGTAGACCTACCCAACTACACTCCTGGATATGGATACAAATTTTCTGCTGCTTATGAAAAAACATACGCATCCTATACCCAAACCATTGCCGCAGGTGATGAAGGAACAACCATTCACACTTTCCAAACCACTTTGGCTACCATTAAGGTGGCTGATTGTAACGGAGCACCGATTGCAGGAGCGGATGTAACCTATCATAACCCTAACGCAGGAGGAGGCTCGCTGGGTACTACTGGCCCTTCTGGTACGCTGGATAAAGAATTATTTTCCGGCACTTATAGTTTTAAAGCGGTAATTAACAAAACTAGAGAACAGACTAATGTGGATATTTCCCCATCAGGAGTTGACCACACCTTTTCTCCGGCTCAAGTGAACTTAAACTATTCTGGTCTGGTAAAAATATGGCAATCCAATATCGGAGGTACAGTTATCACACCCGGTATTTATCTATTTCCGGGTACTTATGATTTTAACTTTGGAAATGGCGTAATAGTACCCCTTACTGTGGGCGATTGTAATGCTCCAGCTTTGAGTGGCACGGTAGCAATCCTTAACCTTAAAGATCATAACGGAGACCCATTGACTGGTGGAAAAGCAAGAGGTGGAAAAAATTCCTCTATTCAATTTCATGTACCCGGAACTACTGATGCCAACGGAAACATAGTATACATAGGCACAGGTGCCCCTACTATGACCTTTGAAATGAGATATAATGGTACTACCCAAACCTTTACCCAACTATTGAGTAGCAATTCCACATTCAGCTTTCAAACGGCTGAGCTTAGAGTGCGCATGGAAACCTGCTCTGGCGATCCTGTAGATGGCGGTACAGCTCGTTTTAAAAATGGCTCTCACAAATACTGGCTTAACAATAACGTAGCTGGTAATAGCAATACTGGAGATGCTGGCCCAGGCGAAGCAGCTGGAGAAGTATTTCCTGGCACCTACGATGTAGATATGCAGTTTAGATACGGAGAAAACACGCAAACTGTTGTGGTAACAGCTGGAGGTGGCAGCACTACTTTCAAAACCACCAATGTGGCCATTAGCTACCCTAATACGCTTACCTATAAAAAACTAGGTGGATCATATGCTGCATGGTATTCACAACCATCTATGGAGTTTTTACCTGGTGATTATGAGTTTAATTTCACAGGTGGAGGAACCGTCCCAATGACGGTAGGTTCATGCGGAAGCCCAATCGTTCTCAATGCTGTATTTGTAAAACTAGAAACCAGTCTAGGGGCCGGTATTGCCGGAGCTACAGCCAAGTACTATGCCAGTGGATGGAAAACAGCTGGAACAACTGATGCCAACGGATTTGCTTTGGTAAACGATCCTCTAATTTCAGGAAACACCAAGTTTAGAGTAGAAGATGCTGGACTGTCAAACGAAAAATGGCAAAATATTTCGAGCAATGCTATTGTTGTTTTCGCCACTGAATTGGTAACTTTTGACCTTGAGGAATCTGATGGTGACCCAATAGCCGGAGCTACTACTAAGTATTATGCTGGCGGTTGGAATACTTTTGGAAGCGGAACAACATCCACTTCCATGGAGCTGCTTCCTACTAACACCAAATTTAGAGTAGAGCACGATGGCATAAGCAACGAAAAGTGGCAAAACACGGGTGCTAATCCTGCTGTAGTATTTGCTACTACTTTGGTAACATTTGACTTAGAGACTTCTCTTGGAGCACCTATTGCTGGAGCAACTACGAAGTACTATGCTGGTGGCTGGCAAACTTTCGGAAGCGGAACAACTTCCACTTCTATGGAGTTACTACCAATCAATACCAAGTTTAGAGTGGAGCATGGTGGACTAAGCAACGAAAAATGGCAAAACACAGGAACCAATCCTAATGTTGTGTTCTCCACCATCCTTGTTGATTTTGTGTTAAAAAATTCACACAATACCCAATTTCTTACTCCAGATGCCACTAAATACTACGCTGGTGGATGGCAGACCTTCACAGGCCAAACTATCGAATTGCTTTCTGGTAATGTTAAGTTTAGAGTAGAGTACAGAGGTCATTCTAATGAAAAATGGCAGAATATTGGAAGCAATCCTAATGTTCAGTTTAATACTCAAAAGCGTGTGCTTAGTGCAACCAATACTACCTATGGCCTACAGCCAGGTGTATACAAGTGGAAGTATTATGCAGGCGGCTGGCATGATCTTGACCCTAACAATACTAGCTACACAAGTAACATCACATATAGTACTTTGAGCAAAAAGCTACAAGCCTATAGTGAGCTGCTACCAGGTAACGTAAAGTTTAGAGTGGAAACCCCTTGCGGAAATGCTGAGCAATGGTCTACATACAGCCACATTACCCTAGATGTTGCTTGTGACCTTTCCAATAAGAGTGCTGATGCAAGTGCCCCAGATGAAGTGAATTCAGGAATAGTTATTTATCCTAATCCTGCAAGCTCTCAAATTACCATCGAAGCAACTGGAGAAGTAAATATTTTTAATGCTTCTGGTAAACTTATGTACTCAGGCACGGCAGGAACACTCGAAGTTTCTGCATGGGCAAGAGGTATGTATATGATAAAAGCTGATGGCGAAGTGAAGAAGTTGATTCTTGACTAAACTTTAGTTAAATCTAAATTCTAAATCCCCTCAATAAGGTCTGCCTTGCTGAGGGGATTTTTGTTTCATTAAAATCCTACCCTCGGTACTCAAAACGACCTTCTATTATTCTAAACAATTAGCATTCCTTCTGGAAAAAGCGCATGTCAAAATGTAGGCAAAACCTACAAAAAAATCCCTGTTACACGCTTGTTCCCAATCATTTACAGAAAATCCCAAAATTGGATTTTGTGTAGATTTTAAAATAATTCAACCATTTGATTGATAAAATTTTAAGTATTCGGGCATAAAATTTTCTTACACATAATTCAACTAGAACAACCAACACTTCAACCATGTTCCAACCTAGTTCTTCCTTATGCCGATTCTTGGCATTGTGTATTTATATAATTCTGATTCTTCAGAGCAATTCTCAATTTTTTTCACCTAAACGTAACGCCTATGGTTAAAACCATCTCACTCCATGCCCGAAGGGCATATTAGTACTAAACCAATTTAATTTTCTAAGAATTATGAAAACAATAACTAAATTTTTAGCAGTTTTTACTGCATTATGTTTAACTACCACCGCATGGGCGGCTAATGTTACCGTAAATACCTTTGACAGTCAAGGCAACCCAATAGCAGGAACTTTTAAAGTCACACTTGGACCAAATCATGTAAAGCATTTGGGAAGTTCTACTATACCTGCGGGTACTACCTTAGACTTGAACCCCGGTAGTACTTATACTATTTGGGCCGAGTATGCAAGCACAAGTACAGATAGAATTACTCTTACTGTAGACCCTGCTGGCCATGTGATAAACTTCAGTACCACAAATGTGAAATTTCACTTTTCGGGTGGCTATTTAAATTACCGTGGATCAGGCAGTTGGAAATCGTTTGGAAAAACAGCTGGAGAGTGGAATGACCAAGAGCTGTTTCATAATGATTACTATGGCAACACCATGCGCATCCAGACGGGTTATAGATGGAATGATGTACGCGGCATTGAATTCGAGATTGACTATAGCGGCAGCACGAGTATTGAAAAAACCATTGCTGTTCTTAGAGTACATGATCACAATAATGACCCAATCGAAGGGGTGAAGGCCAGAGGAGGATACACTTCTATCGGCTGGCATGTATCTGGGTCTACTAATGCCACAGGACTATTAATAGATTTGAGAAACGGCAATCCAGCAAATCTCATGTATGAGGCCAGGGTAAATGGAACCACTGCCACTGAAGGTCCAAAAGACCCTAGTGTAGATTCTTATTTCTTATTCCAAACGGCTGAGCTTAGAGTACGCATGGAAACCTGCTCGGGTGACCCGGTGGATGGCGGTACTGCTCGCTTTAAAAGTGGCTCTCACAAATACTGGCTTAACAATAACGTAGCTGGCAATAGCAACACTGGCGATGCAGGTCCAGGCGAGGCGGCCGGAGAAGTATTTCCTGGTACCTATGATGTGGATATGCAATTCCGCTATGGCGAAAACACACAAACTGCAGTGGTAACCGCAGCGGGTGGTAGCACTACCTTCAAAACTACCAATGTAGCTATTAGCTACTCTAATACTATTACTTATAAAAAACTGGGAGGCACATATAGTGCATGGTATTCACAACCTTCTATGGAGTTTTTACCAGGAAGCTATGAGTTTAAATTTACCGGTGGAGGAATAGTTCCGGTGGTAGTAGGCCCATGTGGAAGCCCAATTGTTATCAATGCTGTTTTTGTAAAACTAGAAACAAGTCTTGGTGCTCCTATTGCAGGCGCCACAGCCAAGTATTATAAAAGCGGATGGAAAACCGGTGGTACAACAGATGCTAATGGCTATGCTTTGATAAATGATCCTTTATTGTCAGGAAATATCCCGTTTAGAATAGAAGACGGTGGGCTATCAAACCAAAAATCGCAGGACATCTCTTCAAATGCTGTAGTTATTTTCGCGACCAATCTAGTTTCCTTTGATCTTGAAACTTCAACTGGCGACCCTATTGCTGGAGCTACTACTAAGTACTATGGTGCTGGTTGGAAAACTTTTGGTAGTGGCACAACGCCTACTTCTATGGAGCTTCTTACTAACAATATTCCTTTTCAAGTAGGACATGGTGGTCTCACCAACCAAAAATCGCAGGATATTGGAGTTGATGCAGATGTGCTATTTAGCACCATCAATGTAACTTTCGATCTTGAATCTTCTTTTGGCGATCCGATTGCAGGAGCTACTGCTAAGTACTACGGTGCTGGTTGGAAAACTTTTGGTAGTGGCACAACTCCTACTTCTATGGAGCTTCTTTCTAACAATATTCCTTTTCAAGTAGGACATGGCGGTCTCACCAACCAAAAATCGCAGGATATTGGAGTTGATGCAGATGTTGTTTTTACCACTAGAAGTGTAACCATTAGAGCAATTACTGGCTCTCCAACTCCAATTGGAACTTACTCTTGGAAATATTATGGTAGTGGATGGAATACACTATGGACAGGTATCGAAGCGGTTTCTTACCCAGCGCCTACTTGGGGCTGGTATTTAATCAGGGAACTACTACCTGGCACTATTACATATCGTGTGGAAACCCCATGTGGTTCTGCTAATTTAACAACTGCTGATGATGTAGTAACCATTGATGCTTGTGACAATTATGCTTACTTCAAAAATGGGGGGTCAGGCACTTTTGTTAAAGCGGGTGCATCTGTAACTGGTGGTTTGTCAATAGACAATGAAGAATTTCAAAGCATCAAAGTATATCCTAATCCTGCAAGCTCTCAAATTACCATCGAAGCAACTGGAGAAGTAAATA
>JAUICR010000316.1 GCA_030427785.1 Bacteroidia bacterium
AAGGCCGTATAGATGTGTCTAACCTAGCACAAGGTGTATATATGATAGAGGTAAGCGATGGCCGATACACAGCCCTAAGACGCCTTATCATTGAATAAGTAAAAAACACTTAAAAAGTGGATGAAGCCCCCTCAATTGAGGGGGCTTTTTTATTTTTGAACCATGAAATTTTCAATTGGAGATACGGTATCATTTTTAAACACCATAGGCCAGGGAACGGTAAAAGGATACACAAATGACTTGGTGATAGTGGAAGATGAGAATGGCTTTGATGACCATTATCCTGAGCACGAACTAGTAATCCGCAACTATTTTAAGGTAGAAGGAGTGGAGCTTAAGGATCAGAACATTCAAACCACTCGAACAAGTTTACCTCGGCAAGCCAGTTTATTAGAAAAAGATCTCCATTTTAATCAATTAGTAGAGTATCCCAAAAACTATTCTTCACATGCTAAGCTTGAAATTCAGCTCAGCCATGCCCGTAACTTTTTGGCTCAGGCCAAAAGAGGTGGAAATAAACGGGTAGTACTAATTCACGGAGTAGGAGAGGGAAGATTGAAAGAAGAGATACATACACTACTTGAAAGAATGAATGACCTAAGGTTTTATGATGCCAGTTATGCCGATTATGGTAAAGGTGCTACCGAAGTAGAGTTTTACTAAATCTTAATCTTTTTGGGGCTTTGCGTTGTATTTTTGCCGTGCAACAGGCCGCCTTATCGCCCCGAAATTCTTCGGGGAGGAAAGTCCGGACAACACAGGGTACCATGCTCTATGAAAATAGAGGAGGTTTCGGTAAAACCGAAATTGCCAGAAAGTGCCGCAGAAAATATACCGCTCTGAATGTTTTCGGAGTAAGGGTGAAAAGGTGAGGTAAGAGCTCACCGTTGCCAGTGGCAACATTGGTATGCAAGGTAAACCTCATGGGGTGAAATGTCACATATACCAAGGCTTGAGAGCGACCCGCTCGATCTTGGAGGGTAGGCAGAATAGATAAATGATAAGGCCTCTTGGCTTGCCAAGAGCGACAGAATCTGGCTTATAGGCCTGTTGTTTTTTTAGATAAAAAAAGATGCTGAAGCGCTATAAAACTATACTTAAGGAAGACGGCTGGAAGGGCTTGATTAAGAAGGAAGGTTGGAAAATAGGAGTCTTACTGTTTTTATTTTTCCTTGTCAAAGGCCTCTTATGGCTGCTACTTGGTTATGGTATTTTTAAAGCAGCTTCCAACTAAAAAGCCTCTACAATTATTTGTAGAGGCTTTTTAGTTTACCACGAGCACTTATGTACCTACGCTTCTGCAGTTACTTCTTCTTCAAATTCTTGCAAATATCTTTCAGCCTCTAATGCTCCCATACATCCACTACCTGCAGCTGTTACAGCTTGGCGATAAATTCTATCTTGAGCATCGCCTGTGGCAAACACCCCGGGAAGGTTAGTAGTAGCGGTACCAGGTTTTGTTATCAAATAACCTACATTATCCATATCCAATTGACCTTTGAAAATATCGGTGTTTGGCTTATGGCCAATAGCTACAAAAAAGCCTTCGGCAGGAATTACACGCTCCTCATTTGTTTGATTATTTCGAACCTTTACACTCGAAACCGTTTTATCTCCTTGTACTTCTACAGTTTCTGTGTTGAACAGCACTTCTATATTTGGTGTCTTCATTACACGGTCCACCATAATTTTTGAGGCTCTGAAATGGTCTTTTCTTACCAATACAGTAACCTTTGGGCATAGTTTGGCAAGGTAAGTTGCCTCTTCGGCTGCAGAGTCGCCTGCGCCTACTACTACCACCTCTTGACCTTTATAAAAGAATCCATCGCAAATTGCACATGCCGAAACTCCGTGGCCCATAAATTTCTTTTCAGACTCAAGACCTAAATACTTGGCTGATGCCCCGGTAGCAATAATCACTGTTCTAGCTAATACTTCGGTAGACTCATCAATAGTAAGTTTATGATATTCTCCTGGTATGGTGGAGAATTCAGCTTTAGTTACCATTCCAAATCGCACATCGGTTCCAAATCGCTGTGCTTGTTTTTGTAAATCTTCCATCATAGCTGGGCCATCTATCCCATCAGGATAGCCCGGAAAGTTTTCTACTTCAGTTGTAGTAGTTAGCTGTCCACCAGGTTCAAGTCCAGTATACATTATGGGTTTCAGGTTAGCACGCGCTGCATAGATAGCAGCTGTATATCCGGCAGGTCCGGTTCCTATTATTATACATTTATGTTTTTCCATCAATATGTTTTCTTTGGAGCAAAAATAAGAGATTACACCTTGTTCTTGAGTTTAGATTTTGATAGACTTATGAATGTATAAATAGGCACTATGTATGTTAAGAATATTTTTAAATTTGCCGCCCCTTTGCGGGATGTAGCTCAGTTGGTAGAGTGCACGTCTGGGGGGCGTGAGGCCGCAGGTTCAAGTCCTGTCATCCCGACCAATAAAAGGTCAGCTTTTTAGCTGGCCTTTTGTATTTTAGGGATATGGCCTTTTATGTTTATATATTGAAGAGTATGAGCCATTCAAGGTATTATG